>JAAYAS010000145.1 GCA_012719255.1 Microbacteriaceae bacterium
ATCCCGCGCTCTGTCGCATCCCGCGCTCTGTCGCATCCCGCGCTCTGTCGCATCCCGGGCCACGCCGCATCCCGGGCCACGCCGCACCCGCGCCCCGCCGCATCCCCCGGCCCGCCGCATCCGCATCCCCGCGCCGCACTAGGCTGGGCGCATGACTGAACTCTCCGCCCGCGCCGCCGCCGAGATCGAGACCGCCGCGAAGTACGGCACCGCCAACTACGCTCCGCTGCCCGTCGTGCTCGCCGAGGGCTCGGGCTCGTGGGTCGTCGACGTCGACGGCAACAAGTACCTCGACGCCGTCTCGGCCTACTCGGCAACGAACTTCGGCCACGCGAACGAGCGGTTCATCGAGGTCGCGATCGGTCAGATGCGCCGCCTCGAGATCGTCTCGCGCGCGCTCCACGCCGAGGGCTTCGGCGCCTTCGCGAAGGCGATCACCGAGCTGTCGGGCCTCGACCGCGTGCTCGTGATGAACACCGGCGCCGAGGCGAACGAGACGGCGATCAAGGCGGCCCGCAAGTGGGGCTACAAGGTGAAGGGCGTGCCCGAGGGGCAGGCGAAGATCATCGCCATGCACGGCAACTTCCACGGCCGCACCACCACGATCATGTCGTTCAGCGACGACGAGAACGCCCGCGACGGCTTCGGCCCGTTCACCCCCGGCTTCGAGCTCGTCGACTACAACGACGTCGAGGCGCTCGAGGCGGCGATCGACGAGAACACGGTCGCGGTGCTCCTCGAGCCGATCCAGGGCGAGTCGGGCGTGCGCGTGCCCGACGAGGGCTACCTCCGCGCCGTGCGCGAGCTCACGCAGCGCCGGGGCGTGCTGATGATCTGCGACGAGGTGCAGACCGGCATGGGCCGCACCGGCACCTCGTTCCGCTTCCAGGCGGAGGGCATCGTGCCCGACCTCGTCACCGTCGCGAAGTCGCTCGGCGCCGGTCTCATCCCGATCTCGGCCGTGCTCGGCAGCGACGAGGTGATGGCCGTGTTCACCCCCGGCACCCACGGCTCGACCTTCGGCGGCAACCCCGTCGCGGTCGCCGTCGGCAAGGCGGTCTGCGACGAGCTCGCGACCGGCCGCTGGCAGGAGTCGAACGCCGAGCTGCACCCGGTGCTCTTCGAGCCGCTGCGCGCGCTCGTCGGCCGCGGCCTCACCGAGGTGCGCGGCGCCGGCCTGTGGGCGGGCGTCGACATCGACCCCGCGATCGGCACCGCCCCCGAGATCTGCGAGGACCTCCTCGCCCGCGGCGTGCTGACCAAGAACGTGCGCCCGCAGACGATCCGCCTCGCGTTGCCGATCACCGCCTCGCGCGACGAGGTCGAGCTGCTCGCCCGCGAGTTCGTCGCCGTCATCGAGGAGCGCGCCGCCCAGGCCGGCCTGTAGCCGCAGGGCCGCGGGCGCGGCGGCTGCCGGCCGGTCGCTCGCCGCGCGGCCGCTCCGGCGGCTGTGCTTCCGGCCCGGCCGGCCGCCACCTGCCCCGGCACCTCAGGCCTGCCCGCGGCCTGGCTGGCCGCCGACCCGCAGCACGGCCGGTCGTCCGCCCGCGGCACCTCAGGCCTGCCCGCGGCCCGGCTGGCCGCCGACCCGCAGCACGGCCGGTCGTCTGCCCGCGGCACCGCCGGCCGCCGCCTGACGCGGTACCGCCGGTCGCCTGCCCGCGGCACCGTCGGCCGCCGCCTGCGGCACCGCTGAACGCCTACATACCCTTGGTATGTGACCCTTCTGGCGACAACTGTCCTCGCCGCTGCAGGGACACTTGTCGTCAGCAGGGCCGGTTGTCGCTGCGAGGGTCACATGCCTGCGGTATGCGGCGGGAGGGGGCCCGGGGCGGCCTTCCGCGGAGGTGCGCTCCGCGCGGCGGGACGCTCTGCCGCGGAGGGGTGACTCAGCCGCGG
>JAAYAS010000146.1 GCA_012719255.1 Microbacteriaceae bacterium
ACCCGGCCGGTCTCACCGGTCGAGTAGGGCGGGAAGTTGTAGTGGTGCAGGTAGCGCTTGTGCGTCACCGGCGAGAGCGAGTCGATCTGCTGCTCCATCTTCAGCATGTTCAGCGTGGTGACGCCGAGGATCTGCGTCTCGCCGCGCTGGAAGATCGCCGAGCCGTGGACGCGCGGGATGACGTCGAGCTCGGCGTCGAGCTGGCGGATGTCGGCGACGCCGCGGCCGTCCATGCGCACGCCCTCGGTGAGGATGCGGCCGCGCACGACGTCCTTCGTCACCGACTTGTAGGCGGCCGACACCTGGCCGGCGGCCGACTCGTCGAGCTCGCCGGCCTCGATCTTCGCGGCGATCTCGGCCTTGACGCGGTCCTTGAGGGCGTCGTCGGCGTTCTGGCGCTCGACCTTGCCGGCGATCTGGTAGACCTGCTCGAGCTCGGGGCGGGCGAGCTGCTCGACGGCGGCGCGCACCTCCTCGGCGTAGGCGGGGAACGTCGGGTACTCGCGCACCTGGGCGTCGACCTGGCCGACGACCTCGAGCTGCGCCTTGACGAGCTGCGCGATGAACGGCTTCGCGGCCTCGAGGCCCTGGGCGACGACGCGCTCGTCGGGCTTCTGGGCGCCGGCCTGGATGAGGGCCCAGGCGTTGTCGGGGGCCTGCGCCTCGACGGTCATGATCGCGACGTCCTCGCCGCCGTCGGCGCGGGTGACGACGCGGCCGGCGACGGTGAGCTCGAACACGGCCTCGTCGAGCTGCGAGTGCTTCGGGAACGCGACCCACTGGCCGTCGATGAGCGCGACGCGCACGGCGCCGATCGGGCCCGAGAACGGCACGCCCGAGATCTGCGACGACATCGAGGCGGCGTTCACCGCGAGCACGTCGTAGGTCTCGTCGGGCGCGATCGAGAGCACGGTGATGACGACCTGGACCTCGTTGCGGAGGCCGTCGACGAACGACGGGCGCAGCGGGCGGTCGATGAGGCGGCAGGCGAGGATGGCATCGGTCGACGGGCGGCCCTCGCGGCGGAAGAACGAGCCGGGGATGGCGCCCTTCGCGTACGAGCGCTCCTCGACGTCGACGGTGAGCGGGAAGAAGTCGAAGTGCTCCTTCGGCTGCTTCGACACGCTCGTCGCCGACAGCAGCATGGTCTCGTCGTCGAGGTAGGCGACGGCCGAGCCCTGCGCCTGCTGGGCGAGGCGGCCGGTCTCGAAGCGGATGGTGCGGGTGCCGAAGCGGCCGTTGTCGATGACGGCCTCGGCGAACTTGATCTCGGGACCTTCCAAGGTCTCCTCCTGTGATGTCGTCCGCACGCGCGCAGCACACTCCGAGGACCGGTGCCCTCGGGCTGACCATCAGTGGGAGCGCTCCGGGCGGGACCGACCGGCTCGCCGCCACCGACAATCAGCGTTGCCGAGCCGCGTGCGGATGGATACGAACCAGGCGAGTCTACCCCTGCCCGTCCGCATCCGCCCTGAGCGCCGCGTCGAGGCCGGCGGTGAAGTCGGTGACGAGGTCGGCGATCGGCTCGATGCCGACCGACACCCGGAACAGCCCCGCGGTGATGCCGGCCTCGGCCTGCGCCTCGGGGGTCATCGCCGCGTGGGTCATCGTCGCGGGGTGGGCGACGAGCGATTCGGTGCCGCCGAGCGATTCGGCGAGGCTGAACAGCTCGAGCGCCTCGACGAACGCGCGCGCCGCGGGCTCGCCGCCGGCGAGCTCGATCGAGAGCATCGCGCCGAAGCCGTCCTGCTGCCGCTTCGCGAGCTCGTGCCCGGGATGCGTCGGCAGGCCGGGCCAGTGCAGCGCCGCGATGGCGGGGTGGTCGGCGATCGCCGCGACGAGGTCGGCGGCGTTGCGCTGGTGGCGCTCGACGCGCAGCTCGAGCGTGCGCAGCCCGCGGATCACCTGGTGCGAGTCGGCGGCGGAGGCGGTGATGCCGAGCACGTTGCTCCAGTGGTCGAAGCGCTCGGCGAGCTCGGCGGTGCGGGCGATGATCGCGCCCTGCACGACGTCGGAGTGGCCGTTGAGGTACTTCGTCACCGAGTGCACGACGACGTCGGCGCCGTGCTCGAAGGGCCGCATGAGCACCGGCGTGAGGAAGGTGCTGTCGACGACGGCGAGGGCGCCGGCCGCGTGCGCGGCCGCGGTGATGGCGGCGACGTCGGTGATGCGCAGCAGCGGGTTCGAGGGCGTCTCGATCCACACGAGACTCGGGCGGGCCTCGGCGATGCGGGCGGCGGCCGCGTCGGTGTCGGTGAGGTCGACCGCCTCGAAGCGGTAGAGCCCCTTCGCCTGCAGCTCCTCGAAGAGCCGCCAGGTGCCGCCGTAGCAGTCGTGCGCGTAGAGCACGAGGTCGCCGGGCTCGAGCAGGCTCACCACGGCGAGCGTGATCGCCGCGGTGCCGGTCGCGAGCACCGTCGCGCCGGCGCCGCCCTCGAGGCCGTTCAGCGCCTCGCCGAGCGTCGCCCGGGTGGGGTTGCCCGAGCGCGCGTAGTCGAAGCGGCGGCGCTCGCCGAACGCCGCGAACGTGTAGTTCGTCGAGCTGTGCAGCGGCGGGATGACCGCGCCGTGGACGGGGTCGGTCTCGATGCCGGCGCGGACGGCGCGGGTGAGGGGGCTGAACTCGGTCATGGTCGGCGCTCCTGGCGTCGGCCGGCGGCACGCGCAGCGGTGCGCCGGCGAGGGGTCGTGGCTCGCCCGCGCGGAGGGCGCCCGGCCGTGTTCCGGACGTCCGCCGCGCGGATGCCCCCACCGTAGGACCGCGGCGCGCGCCGCGCTCGCCGGTCGTCTCCCGGCGTCACATTCGGGGTCGCGGGCGCCGCGTCAGCCCGCGGGGTGCACCTGCGGGAACTCGCCGCTCGGCTGCTCGCCCTCGTCGTAGACCTCGCGCGGCGAGCCGACGATCTTCGGGTCGGGCTGGCCGACGACGCGGCGGTCGCGGTTCGGGTAGTCGAAGCGGGTGAGCACGTGCCGCATCGCCTCGAGCCGCGCGCGCTTCTTGTCGTTCGACTTCACGACGGTCCACGGCGCCTCGGCGGTGTCGGTGTAGGAGAACATCGCCTCCTTCGCCGCGGTGTAGTCGTCCCACTTGTCGAGCGAGGCGAGGTCGGTCGGCGAGAGCTTCCACTGCCGCACCGGGTCGTCGCGGCGCGAGGCGAAGCGCGAGAGCTGCTCGGCGCGGCCGACCGAGAACCAGAACTTGATGATCGTGATGCCCGAGTTCACGAGCATCCGCTCGAACTCGGGGGCCGAGCGGGTGAACTCGAGGTACTCGGTGGGCGTGCAGTAGCCCATGACCCGCTCGAC
>JAAYAS010000147.1 GCA_012719255.1 Microbacteriaceae bacterium
ATGGACCTCTGCGCCGGTCCTCGACCGAACGGACGAACGGCGGGCCTCCCCCTCGTCGGACGGTTGGGCGGCCTGGTGGGAACCTGGGAGTCTCGCGATATATCTTGATCGCCCGGCCGGAGCCCGCCTACGCTGGGCCGTACGCGATATATCGCGACTCAGTGCATCCGCCCGCTCATGCCCGACCGACGAAGTGGAGCTTCCCGTGGCGATCGAACAGTGGCTCATCGACTCCCCCAAGACCATCGACCTCGAGGTCGTGCGCCGCGTGCGCGTGAGCCTCATGGCCGGCTCGCTCGACGTCATCGCGCACGACGAGCCCGGCACCCGAGTGGAGGTGTCGGCCGTCGAGGGCCGCGACCTCAAGGTCGCCATCGAGGGCGACACGCTCCTCATCGACCACCCGCAGCTCGGGTGGGGCGACCTCGGCGCCTCGGCCCGCACCGTCATCAACCAGCCGCAGGCCCGCGTGAGCGTGCTCGTGCCGAAGTCGGTCGACCTCACCGTCAACGCGACGAGCGCCGACGTGCTCGTCGTCGGCCTCGACGGCGACGTGTCGATCACCACCGTCGGCGGCGAGCACTTCTGCGACCGCACCGGCGGCAAGCTCTCGCTCACCTCGGCCGCCGGCGAGCTCTCGGTGCGCGAGCACCGCGGCGCCGTCGACGCGACCAGCGCCACCGGCGACGTCACCGTCACCGGTCCGATCACCTCGTTCAACGGCAACACCATCTCGGGCTCGACCGTCGTCGACGTGTCGGGCTCGCGCCCCGACCGCATCGCCCACACCTCGGTGTCGGGCGCCGTCACCGTGCGCCTGCCCGAGGACGCCGTGCCCGTGTGCACCATCACCACCGTCACCTCGAAGGCGCAGCTCGGCGCGACCATCGTCGAGCCGCTGTTCGGCCGCACCCACCGCACCGGCACCGCCGCCGAGGAGGGCGGCGCGTTCACCGACGTGCGGCTGTCGACCGTCGCGGGCCGCATCGTCGTGCTCCGCGAGGGGGAGGGCCTGCCGGGCGACGCCGCGGCGCAGGCGGATGCGTCGGCACCGGCCGCGCAGGCCGGCTCGGCGGATGCGTCGGGGCCCGAGACGCACGCCGGCTCGGCGGATGCGCCCGGCGCGCCCGCCCAGGCCGCCCCGCCCGAGGCCGGCGCGCCCGAGGGCGGCGCCGCCGAATGGGCGAGCGGCGACCCCGGCAACGCGCAGACCGCGACGCACCTCCCCGACGACGCCGCATCCGAGCGGCCCGACGACCCGGCCGCGACCGGCGACGACTCGGTCGCCGGCAGCGCCGGCGCCGCCGCGTCCTGGGCGAGCGACGACTCGGGCAACGCGCAGTCGGCCGCCCACCGCGCCCCGATGAACCCGAACATCGACTTCGCGAACGCCCCGCAACCCACCCGCACCCCGCCGCCGGCCGACGACGACTCGGTCGCCGACAGCGCCGGCGCCGCCGCCTCGTGGGCGAGCGCGCCCGCGCCGACCGGCGAGGGCACCCCGCCCGAGGGCCACACCCCGTTCGAGCCCGGCGCGGTCCGCACCGCGAGCGCCGCCGAGCCCACCGCATCCGATGCCGCGGCCGACGCCGCCGGCACCCCCACCGGCGACGCCGAGCGCGCCGCCGACGACGAAGGGACCGACCGATGACCCCGCCCGTGTTCGGCCACGGCGAGCTGCGGCTCGTGCTGCTCACCCTCATCGCCGAGCGTCCGCGCCACGGCTACGAGCTCATCCAGGCGCTCACCGACCACTTCGACGGCGGCTACTCGCCGTCGGCCGGCACCATCTACCCGCGGCTCGCGAAGCTCGAGCAGGAGGGTCTCGTGTCGAAGCGCGAGGACGGCCGCAAGACCGTCTACGCGATCACCGACGCCGGCCGCCGCGAGGTCGACGAGCGCAGCGCCGAGTTCGACCGGATCACCCTCGACTCGACCGCGACGCTGAGCTCGGTCGCCGACGAGGCGCGCACCGGGCTCGCCGAGGCCCGCTCGGGTCTGCGCGCCGAACTCGACCGCATCGCCGCCGAGGCCCGCTCGGCCGCCGAGGCCGCGGCCGCCGCAACCGCGGCGCACGCGACCGGCCAGCCCGGTCCGCGCCCGGCGCCGACGCCGCCCGCGGAGGCCGACGGCGGGGACGAGCCGGACGCCCGGGTCGCGGGCACGGCGAGCGCGCCGTTCCGCGCGGCCGCCGCCGGGGATGCGCGTGGCGACGCGGCCGCCGATGGCGCCGAGAGTGCCGAGCGGGATTCGACGCGGGGCGGTGCCGACGCCGGTGCGGCCGGTGCGGCGACCGACGGCGCCGGTGCCGCGGACGGCGCGGCGCCGGGCGGCGATGGGACCGGCCCGGACGAGGCGGCCGCCGAGGACGCCGACGAGCGCGTCGGCCGCAAGCGCGGCGGACCGATCCCCCGCGACGGCCTGCCGTTCGGGTTCGTCACGCCGGTCGACGCGTTCGACGACCCGCACGCCGAGCTGTTGCGGCGCATCGACGCCGCGGTGCAGCGGTTCCGCATGAACCTCCGCCACGACGCCCGCGAAGGCGCCCGCAGCGAGCTTCTCGACGCCGAGGGCGTCGACGCCCTCGAGCAGGAGCTCGTGCGTCTGGGTCGCGACTTCGCTGCCCGCCTCCGCATCCACCGCTGACCCGCGCCGGTGCGGGCCCCGCCGCCCGCGCCCCGCGACGGAGCCCGCACCGATCCCGCCGCCGACCGAGCCCGCACGGAGCCGCGCCGGGCGACAATGGACGCCATGACCGCATCCGAGCAGCCGGCCCCGCCCACCGCGGCGCCCACCCCGCCGGGACGGATGCTCGCGAACGCGGGCCTCGTGCTCGTCGGCGGCGCGATCGGCGCGGCGCTGCGGCACCTCGTCGTCGGCGTGTTCCCGCTGCGCGGCGAGCTCGGGCTCATGGTCGTCAACATCACCGGCGCGTTCGCGCTCGCCTGGCTCGCCGCGTGGGCGCTGCGCGACGCGGGCCGCCGCGAGCCGTGGCGCCTGCTGCTCGGCACCGGACTGTGCGGCGGCTACACGAGCTA
>JAAYAS010000148.1 GCA_012719255.1 Microbacteriaceae bacterium
GCTCGGCGATCGCGATCGGCACCGAGATCAACCTCGTGCAGCGCCTCGCCGCCGAGCACCCCGACCTCACGATCTTCTGCCTCGACCAGGTCGTGTGCCCCTGCTCGACGATGTACCGCATCCACCCCGGCTACCTCGCCTGGGTGCTCGAGGAGCTCGTCGCCGGCCGCACCCCGAACCGCATCGAGGTCGCCGACGACGTCGCCGCCGACGCGCGCGTCGCTCTCGAGCGGATGCTCGCGGCCGCCCCGAAGCCGCGCGCGACGAGCGCCGGGCGGGCCGGCTGATGGCCCGCGTGCTCGTCGTCGGCAGCGGCATCGCCGGCCTCACCGCCGCGCGGGTCGCCGCCGAGGCGGGGCACGCGGTGACCGTGCTCACGAAGCACGCCGCCGAGACCGGCAGCACCGCGAAGGCGCAGGGCGGCGTCGCGGCGGCGGTGTTCGCCGACGACACCGCCGAGTCGCACATCGCCGACACCCTCGCCGCCGGCGCCGGGCACTGCGACCCGGAGGCCGTGCGGGTGCTCTGCGAGGAGGGCCCGGCGCGCGTGCACGAGCTCGCGGCGCTCGGCGTCGAGTTCGACGCGGATGCGGCCGGCGGCTGGCTGCGCGGCCTCGAGGCCGCGCACTCGTCGGCCCGCGTGGTGCACGCCGGCGGCGACGCCACCGGCGCCCACATCGAGGACGCCGTGCTCGCCGCCGCGCGCGCCGCCGGCGTCGAGGTGCGCGAGGGCGTCGCGCTGCGCGACCTCGTCGTGCGCGACGGCCGCGTCGTCGGCGTCGAGGCGCTCGTCGTCGGGGCGGCGGCTCCGGCGGCTCCCGGTGCTGCGCCGGGGGAGACGGGCGCGGTCGCGCCCGCCGTCGAGGTGCTCGAGGCCGATGCGGTCGTGCTCGCGACCGGCGGATTCGGCGCGCTCTACCCGCGCACCTCGAACCCCGCGTCCGCCACCGGCGACGGCATCGCGGCGGCGCTGCGGGCCGGGGCGGCGGTCGCCGACCTCGAGTTCGTGCAGTTCCATCCGACCGTGCTCGCCGTCGGCGAGCCCTTCCTCGTCTCGGAGGCGGTGCGCGGCGAGGGCGCCGCGCTGCGCGACTGCCGGGGCCACCGCTTCATGACCGACGTCGACCCGCGCGCCGAGCTCGCGCCGCGCGACGTCGTCGCCCGCGAGATCGCCCGGGCGATGGCCCGCTGCGACGGCGAGCCGGTCGGCCTCGATGCGACGACGATCGCGCCGGCCGCCGTCGCCGCCGCCGACGCGCCGGTCTCCCTCGCCGCGGCGCTCGCCCGGCGCTTCCCGACCATCGATGCGGCCGTGCGCGAGCGCGGTCTCGACTGGTCGCGCGCACCGGTGCCGGTGCGCCCCGGCTCGCACTTCGCGATGGGCGGCGTCGCCGTCGACCTCGACGGCCGCACGACGCTGCCGGGCCTGTGGGCGGTCGGCGAGACCGCCTGCAACGGCGTGCACGGCGCGAACCGGCTCGCCTCGAACTCGCTGCTCGAGGGCGCCGTCTTCGGCGCGCGCGTCGGCGCGGCCGTCGGCCGCGAGCCTCCGGATGCGGCGGATCGTGCGCCCGCCGCCGTGCGCGATGGCGCCGCCACGCTCGACGAGCTCCTCGCCGCCGCCCCCATCCGACCGGCACTTGCGGATGCAGTGGCTGCACCTGCGACTCCCGGTCGAGACCCGGAACGGCCGGTACTCGCGGGCGCATCGCTTGCAGCGGCAACTCCCGGTCGGATGGGGGCGGGGTGGTCGCGCGAGGCGCTGCGCGCGCTGATGTGGCGCGACGTCGGGCTCGAGCGGGATGCGGCGGGGCTCGCCCGGGCCGCGTCGACGATCGCGCGGTGGCGGGCCGGGACCGCCGAGGCCGTGGACACCGCCGAGGCCGCCGACCCCGCCGCGGCGCTCGCGGCGCTCGAGGACGCCAACCTCCTCGTGCTCGCCGCCGCCGTCACCGCCTCCGCGCAACGCCGGCCGCGCTCGCTCGGCGCGCACTTCCGCGGCGACGACCTCGCCGCAGCCGGTTCCGAAGCCGCCGCACCCGCATCCGCCGCACCCGCGTCCGACGGCCCCGCATCCGACGACGCCGCATCCGACGACCCCGCCGCCGAGCGCGCGCCGGCCTCCGCATCCCGTCCCGCCCAGCCCACCGAGGAGCCGACATGCTGAACCTCCCGCCCCTGCGCCGCGCCGACCTCGTCCGCACCGTGCAGGCCGCCCTCGACGAGGACGCCCCCTGGGGCGACGCCACCGCCGAGGCGTTCATCCCCGCCGACGCGCACGCCGTCGCCGACCTCGTCGCCCGCGAACCCGGCGTGCTCAGCGGCGTCGAGGTGCTCGCGACCGCGTTCGAGCTCGTCGACCCGCGCATCGAGGTCGAGGCGCTCCGCGCCGACGGCGAGCGGTTCGAGGCCGGCGACGCGCTCGCCCGGGTGAGCGGCCCCGCCCGGGGCGTGCTCACCGGCGAGCGCATCGCCCTCAACTTCGTGCAGCGGATGAGCGGGGTCGCCACGCTCACCGCCCGCTACGTCGCCGAGGTCGCCGGCACCGGCGCCCGCATCGTCGACACCCGCAAGACGACCCCCGGTCTGCGCGCCCTCGAGCGGCACGCGGTGCGCTGCGGCGGCGGCGCCAACCACCGCCGCACGCTCTCCGACGCGGTGATGGTGAAGGACAACCACCTCGCCCTCCTCGTGCGCGACCACGGCGACGACGTCACCGCGGCGCTGCGGGCGGCGATCGCGACGCTGCCGCACACCACCCACGTCGAGGTCGAGGTCGACCGCCTCGACCAGATCGAGCCGGTGCTCGCCGCCGGCATCGGCACGATCATGCTCGACAACTTCACCGTCGACGACCTGCACCGCGGCGTCGCGCAGGTCGCCGGCCGCGCGATCGTCGAGGCGAGCGGGGGAGTGTCGCTCGAGACGGTCGGCGCGATCGCCCGCACCGGCGTCGACGTGATCTCGGTCGGCGCGCTCACGCACTCGGCCCGCGCGCTCGACCTCGGGCTCGACGTGCGCATCGACGCGGGCCCCGCCTCCGGGCCGGCGGACGGCGCCGAGTGACCGCGCCCCGCTACCTCGACCACGCCGCCACGACGCCGGTGCGCGAGGAGGCGCTCGCGGCGTGGGTGGCGGTGACCCGCGAGGTCTTCGGCAATCCGTCGAGCCACCACCACGTCGGCGAGCGCGCGAAGGCGGTGCTCGAGGAGGCGCGCGCCCGCATCGCGCGCGTGCTCGGCTGCCGGCCGGGCGAGGTCGTGCTCGTCTCGGGCGGCACCGAGGCGAACAACCTCGCGGTGCTCGGCATCGCCCGCGCCGCGGGGCCCGAGGCGAAGCACCTCGTCACCACCGCGATCGAGCACGACTCGGTGCGCCGCGCGGTCGAGCACCTCGTCGAGCGCGAGGGCTTCACCGCGACGGCGCTCCGCCCCGACGAGCGCGGTCTCCTCGACCCCGAGCGGGTGGCGGCGGCGGTGCGCGACGACACCGCGCTCGTGTCGATCGCCCTCGCGAACAACGAGATCGGGGCGGTGCAGCCGATCGCGGACATCGCCGCGGCGCTCGCCGACCGCGACCGCTCGCTGCCCGGGCGCGCGCGGCTGCACACGGATGCGGTGCAGGCGGCGGGCTGGCTGCCGGTGCGGCTCGACGCGCTCGGCGCCGACGCGCTGACGGTCGCCGGCCACAAGGTCGGCGCGCCGCGCGGCACCGGCGTCGCGGTGATCCGCCGCCGGGTGCCGGTGGAGCCGCTGCTGCACGGCGGCGAGCACGAGCGGGGCAGGCGCGCCGGCACCGAGAACGTCGCGGGGGCGGTCGCGCTCGCGGTCGCGCTCGAGCTCGCCGAGGCCGAGCGCGAGGCCGCGGCCGCCGCCGCGGCGGCGAGCCGCGATGCCTTCCTCGCCGAGGTGCGCCGCCGCATCCCGCAGGCGCGCCTCACCGGGCCCGAGCCGGGGCCGCAGCGCGCGCCCCAGCTCGCGAGCCTCGTGCTCGAGGGCGTGTCGGGCGAGTCGGTGCTGCTCGAGCTCGAGCGGCGCGGCGTCATCGCGTCGCCGGGCTCGGCGTGCGCGGCCGGCAGCGATGAGCCCTCGCACGTGCTCACCGCCATCGGCGTCGAGCGCGAGCTCGCGCAGACCGCGCTGCGCTTCTCGCTGCCGCACGGACCGGCCGCGGCCGACTGCTTCGCCGGAGTCGCCGACGCGCTCGTCGACGCCGTGCGCGCGGTGTCGGGACTGCGGGCCTGAGCGGTCGGGGCTCGCCTCAGCCGCCGCCGAGCCGCTCGA
>JAAYAS010000149.1 GCA_012719255.1 Microbacteriaceae bacterium
CCGCGCAGCCGGTGAAGGAGCGCGCGGTCGAGTTCTACGCGCAGTTCAAGCAGATGCTCGCCGACAAGGGCCGCAACCCCGACCACACCAAGGTGCTCCCGGGCATCCTCCCGATCATCGGCGAGACGATGAAGGAGGCCGAGGAGCTCGCGGCCGAGCTCGGCTCGTACGTGAACCTCGAGTACGGCCGCCAGCAGGTGTCGGCCGGCCTCGCCGGCGTCGACCTCTCGTCGCTCGACTACGACGACCGCATCCCGACCGAGTGGCTCAGCGAGGACCCGGAGCTCGGCAGCCGCTACCACGTCTACCGCCGCAAGGTCGTCGACCAGCAGATGAGCCTGCGCGACCTCATCATCGACTCGGCGCGCTCGGCCGGCCACCAGTGGATCATCGGCACGCCGCAGACGATCGCCGACAACATGGTCGACTGGTTCGAGGCCGGCGCCTGCGACGGCTTCAACCTCAACTCGCCGTACAACCCCGGCGGCATGAAGCAGATGTGCGAGCTGCTCGTCCCCGAGCTGCAGAACCGCGGCTACGTGCGCGAGGACTACGAGGGCACCACCCTCCGCGAGCACTTCGGCCTGCCGCGCCCCTCGGCCTGAACCGCGCCCGATGCATCCTGAACGCGCGTTCGGGAATCGGGCAGAATGAGGGCACCGCCCGCGAGCGCCGCACCCCACGGGTGCGGCGCTCGCGCGCTTTCCGCTCCGGGAAGTGCATGTTCCGGTCGATTTTGCACAATCAGTAGACGTTTGCGTTTCTCTGCAGTATCGTCGCTGTTATGCATTCTTGGACCGCAGGGATGCACCGGAAAACTCTCAACGAGGAGATGACCATGACGCATCGCACCCGTGCCCTCCGCGGCACCGGCACCATCGCCGCGGCGCTCATCGCCGCGCTCGCCTTCACCGGCTGCGCCGGCGGCGGCTCGGCCACCGACGGCGCGAACGGCGCCGACGGCGAGGGCGGCACCACGCAGCTCACCGTGCTGCACGCCCCCATCAACTACGAGGTCGTCTACCTCGCCGAGGAGCAGGGCTTCTTCGACGAGGTCGGCCTCGACGTCACCATCACCCCCGGCGGCACCGCCCAGGACAACCTCGGCCAGCTCGCCGGCGGCTCGGCCGACCTCAGCATCATCTCGTGGGACACCGCGGTGACCGCGACCGCCGAGGGCCTGCCGATCAAGGTGATCTCGAACAACGCGATCATCAGCAACGAGATCGACACCTCGGGCGTCGTCGTCCGCGACGACAGCGGCATCACCACGATGGCCGACCTCGAGGGCAAGACCATCGCCTTCAACTCGATCGGCTCGGGCGGCAACGTGCCCGTGCTCCAGGCGCTCAAGGACGCCGGCGTCGACCCCGACACCGTCGAGCAGGTCGCCCTGCCCTACGCGAGCATGCAGGCCGCGCTCGAGAACAGCCAGGTCGACGCGATCTTCCCGTCGGACAGCTTCTACTCGCAGACCATCGCGGTCGAGGAGTTCGAGGTCATCTCGAACCCGTCGCGCGAGTACCGCGGCGGCCTCGGCATCACCCTCTGGGCCGCCACCGAGCAGTGGCTCGCCGAGAACGAGGAGACCGCCGAGAAGTTCAACGAGGCGATGCAGAAGGCGATCGACTTCTACAACGACCCGGCGAACGAGGACGCGATCTACCAGGTGCGCGCCGACGTCACCGGCCGCTCGATCGAGGAGGTCAAGAGCCCCCTCATCGAGTTCGAGCTCGAGACCGACGCCGCGGTGTCCCAGAGCACGACCGACGCCCTCGTGGAGTTCGGCCTCGCCGAGAACGCGAAGACCGTCGACGAGATCCTCTGGGAAGGAGCGCCGCGCAAGTAGCGCAGCGATGACCCGATGACGACCCTGCCTACCACGCAGAGCGCCACAGCGGCCACCGGGGCATCCGCGGCCAGGGCGACGCGCCGGTTCGACTGGAGCCTCCTGCTCCAGCGGCTGCTCGCCCTGGCCGTGATCCTCGGCCTGTTCCAGCTGCTCGTGCTCAGCGGCCTGCTGCCCTCGATCACCCCCGACGTCCCTGCAATCCTCACCGCGATCGTCACGACGCTCGGCGCCCCCATGTTCTGGGGCGCGCTCGGCCAGACGATCACCGCGGCCACGACCGGTTGGCTGATCTCCGTGGTCGTCGGCGTGGTGCTGGGTCTGCTCATCGGGACGATCCGTCCGCTCGACCGCTCGACGTCGCTCGTCGTCGAGTTCGGTCGCGCGTTCCCCACCATCGCCCTGATGCCCGTGGTGATGCTGCTGCTCGGCGCCACCACGAACATGGAGATCACGATGGTCGTGCTCTCCGCCGTCTGGCCGGTGCTCGTGCAGGCGATCCTCGGATCGCGCCGCCTCGACCCGACCATCGTCGACACCACGCGCATCTTCCGCATCCCGCGCACCCTCTGGTTCCGCCGGGTGCTGCTGCCGGCCGCGCTGCCGTTCATCGCCACCGGCGTGCGCATCTCGGCCTCCATCTCGATCCTCGCCGCCGTCGGCGTCGAGGTCCTCACCCAGGTGCCCGGTCTCGGCCGGCTCATCACCCTCGCCCAGGAGGCCCAGCGCTGGGACCTCGCGTTCGCGTACCTGTTCTTCGCCGGCCTGTTCGGCTGGGGCATCGCGTCGCTGCTCGCCTGGCTCGAGGGCCGGATGCTCGCCTGGAACCGTCAGAGCGACGACTGAGCGAAGGAGACGAAACCCATGAATCTCGCGACCAAGTCGTTCAGCAACGTCCTGTGGTGGCTCTGGCTCCCCGTCGTCCTCATCGCCGTGTGGTGGTTCGCGTCGGCGGGCAGCACCAACCTCTTCATCCCCCCGCTCTCGCGCATCGTCGAGGTGGTCGTCCGCGACTTCGCGAACGGCAGGCTGCTCGTCGCGATGGGCGTCAGCCTCAGCAACCTCGCCATCGGCCTCGCGATCGCGATCGTCCTCGGCGTGGTGCTCGGCCTGCTCATCGGCGAGACGAAGCGGCTGCGGCTCATCCTCGACCCGTTCATCCACTTCATCCGCTCGGTGCCGCAGTCGGCGCTCGTGCCGCTGATCATCGGCGCGTTCGGCATCGGCTCCGAGCCGAAGATCTACGCGGTCGCCTTCGCCTGCGTGTGGCCGATCCTGCTCAACACGATCGACGGCTCGCTCGGCGTCGAGGTGGGCGCCCGGCGCATGTCCCGCGTGTTCGGGGTGCCGCGGATGCTCTACTACCGTCGCGTGGTGCTCCCCGGCGCCATGCCCCAGATCGTCGCCGGCGTCCGCGTCGCGCTGCCGATCGGCATCGTGGTCATGGTCGTCAGCGAGCTGTTCGCCTCGAACGTCGGCCTCGGCTTCTACATCCTCAACTCGTCGAGCACGTTCAAGATCCCCGAGACCTGGGGCGGCGCGCTCCTCGTCGGCGTGATCGGCTACATCCTGGTGCTGCTGTTCTCGCTCATCGAGCGGCGGCTCCTCGACTGGTACTTCAAGTCGGGCGCGCGCTAGCCGCGGCCCGCACCGATAGAAACGCACAAGGAGCTCCCAATGACGATTCCCGACGGAATCCACACCGGAACGCTGACCACCACCAGCGGCGAGGCGCTGCTCGTCGTCGACCACATCTCGCTCGGCTACGGCGAGGGCGCCGATGAGAAGCGCATCATCCAGGACCTCAGCCTCGAGGTCGGCTACAGCGAGTTCGTCTCGATCGTCGGCCCCTCGGGCGTCGGCAAGACGACGCTGCTCAAGGGCCTGTCGGGCCTGCTGAAGCCGAAGGCCGGCGAGATCGTGATCCACGGCGAGAAGGTCACCGGACCGCACCCCGACATCGGCGTCGTGTTCCAGGACTACTCGCGCTCGCTGCTGCCCTGGATGACCACCCGCGAGAACATCGCCTTCCCCCTCCAGGGCAAGGGCGTCGGCAAGGCCGAGCGCAACCGCAAGGCCGAGGAGGCGCTCACCGCCGTCGGCCTCGAGGGCCAGGGCGACAAGTACCCGTGGGAGATGTCGGGCGGCATGCAGCAGCGCGTCGCCATCGCGCGCGCCCTCGCCTACAACTCGAAGGTGCTGCTCATGGACGAGCCCTTCGCCTCGGTCGACGCGCAGACCCGCTTCGACCTCGAGGACCTCGTCATCGACCTGCGCGAGAAGCTCGGCGTGACGATCATGCTCGTCACCCACGACGTCGACGAGGCGATCTACCTCGCCGACAAGGTGATCGTGATCGCCGAGAAGCCCGCGACCGTCGTCGACGTCATCGAGACCGGCTTCGGCACGCACCGCGACCAGGTCGAGACCAAGGCCGACCCGCGCTTCCAGGACGCGCGCGGCCGCATCCTCACCCGCCTGCGCAAGTAGGCGCCTCCCTGCGGTCCCTCGCGGCCCGCGCCCCCCGCCCGGGGCGCGGGCCGCGAGGCGCTTCCCGGGGTGCGCGGGGCGCACCGGCCCGCGACCGCGCGGCTCCCGGATGCCGGAAGGATGCGCCGGGCCCGGTCCGACCCGCGCTCGGGATCGTCTCGATTACGATGACGGGATGAGCAGGGAGCGTTCGCAGGGGACCGGGTCGGTCACCGTCCGCGCCCTGCGGCTGCTCGACGCGTTCAGCCCGGGGCGCACGAGCCTCACGCTCTCGGAGCTCGCCGCGCACGCCGGGCTGCCGCTCACCACCACGCACCGCCTCGCCGGCGACCTCGCCGAGTGGGGCGCGCTCGACCGGGTGAACGGCCGGTACCAGGTCGGCGCGAAGCTGCGGCAGATCGCGACGAACGCGCCGCGCGGCAACCTCCACCGCGAGCTCTTCCTGCCGCAGCTCGAGGTGCTCGCCGAGCTCACCGGGCACTCGGCGCTGCTCGCGATCCTCGAGGGCACCGACCTCATCTACATCGAGCAGGCGCACGGCGCCGAGACCCGGTTCCGGCCGCTCGTGGCGCAGCCGCCGATCCTCGCGGCCGCGGCGGGCCGGGTGCTCGCGGCGTTCGCGCCGCAGGACCGGCGCAACGACATCCTGAGCCGCCCCGTGCCGAAGCTCACGCCGTACACCGAGACCTCGCCCGAGGCGCTGCGGGCCCTGCTCGCGAAGGTGCGCAGCGACCGGTACTCCGTCGCCGAGCGGCAGGTCGACGTGCAGCACACGGTCATCGCCACGCCGGTGCACGGGCCGTTCGGGGACGTGGTCGCCGCCTTCACGCTGATCGTGCCGTTCTCGACGCCCGACTACCGGGCGCTCATCGCGCTGTGCATGTCGGCGTCGCGCACGGCCGCGCGATCGCTGGCGCCGCGCTTCGACGAGACCTCGCCCGGGGCGCAGGGCCTGCCGATCACCGATCTCCTGCACTGAGCGGCCGGCGCACCCCCCGATCGCCCTTCCGTTCATCGGAAACCGGCGCGGGATATTCCGGCGAACGGAAGCCGCACATTCTGCACAATCGATGCTTCTTAGTATCGGCTCAGCTGGACTAAGGAGACAACGATGTCGCTCACCGACCTTCCCGCCATCTCGGCCGACCCCTACGGCCCGGAGGCGATCCACGACCCGTACCCGCTCTACGAGCGCATCCGCGAGGCGGGGCCCGTCGTGCACCTCGAGCAGTACGGCGTCGCCGCGACCGCCCGGTACGAGGTGGCGCGCGCGGCGCTGCTCGACTGGGAGACCTTCTCGTCGGCCCGCGGCGTCGGGCTCGCCGACCTCAAGGACTCCGAGAAGTGGCCGGGGCTCAAGCCGAGCGGCCTCGTGGAGCAGGACCCGCCGAACCACACCGTCGCGCGCAAGGCGATCAACACGCTGTTCACGCCCGCGCAGATGCGCTCGCTGCAGGAGTCGATCGAGCGCCGGGCCGACGAGCTCGTCGCCGAGCTCGTCGAGCGCGGCCGCTTCGACGCGTACCAGGACCTCGCCCACGACTTCGTGATGTCGATCGTGCCCGACCTCATCGGCGTGCCCGAGGCGGGCCGCGAGAACATGATCCCGTTCAGCACGCTCTCGATCCAGGCGTCGACCTCGCCGCACAACGACCGCATCCGCGAGATCATGTCGGAGGCGGCGCACCTGCGCGAGTACATCGAGACCTCGAGCCGTCGCGAGAACCTCGCCGCCGGCAGCATGGGCAGCCTCATCTGGGAGCTCGTCGACGAGGGGCGGATCGACGCCGAGCTCGCGGTGAAGCTCATCCGCGGCCTGCTCACGGCGGGCATGGACACCACCATCTACGCGATCGTCAACGCGATCCGCTCGATGCTCGAGTTCCCCGACCAGTGGCGGGCCCTGCGCGACGACCCCTCGCTCGCGCAGCGCGTCGCCGACGAGACGCTCCGGTACGAGTCGGTCACGCAGACGATCACGCGCACCGTGAACGTCGACACCGAGTTCTTCGGGGCCCGGCTCGCCGAGGGCACGAAGTTCATCGTCTTCAACAGCGCCACCGGTCGCGACCCCGACAAGTGGGGCGACCGGGCGAACCGCTTCGACCTCGACGGCGCGTCGCGCGGCCACCTCGGCCTCGGCTTCGGCATCCACCAGTGCGTCGGCCAGCCGCTCGCCCGGATGGAGATCCAGGCCCTGTTCACCGCCCTCGCGACCCGCGCGGGCGAGCTGCGGGCCGGCGACGGCGAGGTCGAGCTCCTCGGCGTGCCGCCGCTGCGCAGCTGGACGCGCCTCCCCGTCGAGGTCACCGCCGCGTGACCGCCGCGCGGACGTGCGCCGCGCGCCCCCAAGCCCCTGCTCGCAACGGCGTGAGCAGATCCCCCACCACCTCTGAACATCGGGAGTCCACATGAACAAGTTCGTCCGTCGATTCGCCGCCGCAGCGGCGATCGGCTCGCTCGCGCTCCTCACCGGCTGCGCCACCACGGCCGACGGCGGCGCCGCCGGCGACGGCGCCGGCGACGCCGCCGAGGCGAAGCCCCTGCGGATCGTCCACGCGGCGATCGGCTACGAGCCGCTCTTCATCGCCGAGGAGCTCGGCTACTTCGAGGAGGCCGGCCTCGACGTGACGCTCACCCGCGGCGGCGTGCCGCAGGACAACATCGCGCAGGCCGTCGGCGGCTCGGCCGACATCATCGTCTCGGCCTGGGACAACATCACCACCTCGAGCTCGGAGGGCATCCCCATCCGCGTGCTCGCGGGCAACAGCTACGTGAGCGACGAGGTCGACACCTCGGGCATCATCGTGATGGCCGACAGCGGCATCGAGTCGCTCGCCGACCTCGAGGGCAAGACGCTCGCCTTCGACTCGCTCGGCGGCGGCGGCTCGGTCGAGGTGTTCACCGCCCTCGCCGACGCCGGCGTCTCGCACGAGGACGTCGACCTCACCGCGATCCCGTACGCGGGCCAGGCCTCGGCGCTCGAGCAGGGCCACGTCGACGCGATCTTCCCGAGCGACCCGTTCTACTCGCAGATCATCGAGCAGCCCGACAAGGTCGTCATCGCGAACCCGGTCCGCGAGACCCGCGCCGGCATGCCGATCACGCTCTGGGCGGCCACCGAGCCGTGGCTGCAGGAGAACGCGGAGACCGCGCAGGCGTTCATCGACGCGATGGACCGGGCCATCGAGTTCTACGAGGACCCGGCGAACCTCGAGCGGATCAAGGAGATCCGCGCCGAGGTGACGCAGACCGACATCTCCGAGGTCTCCGAGTCGCTGCCGCCGCTGCGCACCGCGATCGACACCGAGGCCGGCCAGGGCGCGATCGACCAGCTCGTGCAGTTCGACATGCTCGACGAGTCGTTCCCGGTCGACGACATGCTCTGGACCGAGGCGCCCCGCCTGGAGGACGCGCAGTGATCGACCTCGCGAACCGGGTCGTCGTCGTCACCGGCGCGGCCCGCGGCCAGGGCCGGGCCGAGGCGGAGCTCTGCCGCGACCTCGGCGCGACCGTCTACGCGGGCGACCTCGCCGCCCCCGACCTCGACGGCATCATCGGCGTCGAGCTCGACGTGTCGCGCGAGGACCACTGGGAGCGCTTCGCGGCCGAGCTCCGCGAGGCGGGCGTGCGGCTGCACGGCCTCGTGAACAACGCCGGCATCTCGGGCAGGAGCCGGCTGCTCGATGCCGATCTCGAGGAGATCGGCCGCGTGTTCGGCATCAACGCGATGGGGCCGCTGCTCGGGATGAAGCACCTCGCGCCGCTCATGGTCGAGGGCGCCTCGATCGTGAACACCGGCTCGGTCGCCGGCCTCACCGCGCACACCGGCGTCGCCTACAACTCGGCGAAGTGGGCGCTGCGCGGGCTGTCGAAGGCCGCGGCGCTCGAGCTCGGCCCGCAGGGCGTGCGCGTGAACTACATCGCGCCCGGCTTCATCGACACCGACATGACGATGAACGCCCCGCCGGGATTCCCCGAGGCGAACGTCGCCGGCGCGCCCCTCGGTCGCGGCGGCACCGTCGACGAGGTGGCGGCGCTCGTCGCCTTCCTCCTCTCCGACGCCTCGGCGTTCATCACCGGCGCCGAGATCCCCATCGACGGCGGCCTGACGAGCCACGTCGGCACGAAGTGGCTCCACGACTACCTCGCCGCGTACGCCTCGCCGTCCGACGGGCCGCAGTGGGCCTGAGCCCGAGCGCCGCGCGGACGACGAAGGGCCGCCTCCCCATCCGGGAGGCGGCCCTTCGTCGTCGTCGGCGCTACTTCGCGGCGATCGCCTCGCGCGCGGGGAACAGCCCGTGCGAGCGGAACTCGGTGAAGTCGTAGATCGACCACTTCGTCGCCCACTTGAGGTCGTCGGCGGGCCAGACGATCGGCGGCCGCTCGTCGTCGTAGATGTGCTCGAGGTCGGCGTAGAGCTCGACCACCGCGCCGGTGGGCTCGACGTAGTAGGCGGCGATGTTGTGGCCGGCGCCGTGGCGCACCGGGCCCATGAGCAGGCGCAGGCCGTGCTCGTGGAGGCGGTCGCCCACCTTGCCGAGGTCGGCGATCGACTGCACCTGCCAGGCGTGGTGGTGCATCCAGCCCTTGCCCTTGATGAGGGCGACGCCGTGGTGCTCGGGGTTGCAGCGGAGGAAGTAGGCGAAGTCGTCGCCGATCACGTCGCTGATGCGGAAGTCGAGCACGTCGACGAAGAAGCGCAGCGTGGCCTGGAGGTCCTTCGGGTGGAGGTTGACGTGCCCGAAACGGTCGGGGGCGTGGCCGGCGGGCACGATGTCGGCGGTCTGCGGACCGATGTAGATCTCGTAGACGAAGTCCTCGGGGCCGATGAAGGCGAAGCCGTCCTCGACGCCGGCGTGGAGCGGCGTCTCGCTGATGATCGGGTAGCCGGCCTCGCGGACGCGGGTGCGGGCGGTGTCGAGGCCGCGGCGGCCGGCGGCGATGAGGCCGATGTGGCCGACGCCGTGCTCGGGGGCGTCGATGTAGACGAGCTCGTGGTGCTTCTTCGCGGCCGACGACATGTAGACGGCGTTGCCGCTGCGGTCGGTCTCGACGAGGCCGAGGATGTCGCGGGCGTGCGCGACCGATGCCTCGATGTCGCTCGTGTGCATCGAGATGTAGCCGATTTCGCTGATGACTCCGAATGCCATGGTGCTCCTGCCGGGGTGAGGTGTGGCTCGGAGCACGCCATTGCGCCCCGATAGTGCATAACCCTATCAAAAATGCACTATCGGGACCAGGGGTGCGGGCGGCTCAGTCGCCGGCGGCGTCGGGGTCGGCCTCGGGGAGGAGGCCCGATTCGAGGATGAGCTCCATCGATCGCGTGTAGTGGTCGCGCAGCAGGGCGCCGGCGCGCTCGGGGTCGCGATCGATCACCGCGGCGACGATGTCGCGGTGCTCGGCGTCGATGTCGCGGCCGAGCACGCGGTCGGTCGGCACGGTCCAGCGCCGGTAGAGCGAGTTCGCGTCGGAGAGCTTCGCCGACAGCTCGATGAGCATCGGCACGCCGCACGACGACATGAGCTTCTCGTGGAACGCGTTGTGGGCGTTCACCCACTCCTGCGAGATGCCGCCGTGCGCGGCCTCGTCGTGGCGGGGGGTGCGCTCGAGCGTGTGCAGCGCCGCGAACACCTCCGACTCCCACTCGAGGTCGCCGCGCTCGATGGCGAGACGGATGCCGAACTCCTCGGCGATGCAGCGCAGCTCGTTGAAGTCGCGCAGCTCGGCGAGCGAGAGCGTCGGCACGAAGAAGCCGCGGTTCGGCTTGAGGTCGATGAGCCGCTCGCCGGTGAGGTGCGTGAGCGCCTCGCGCACGACGGTGCTGCTCGTCTCGTAGTGAATCGAGAGGGCCGCGAGCTGGAGCTTCTCGCCCGGGAGCCACTGGCCGCTGAGGATGTCCTGCCGCAGCCGCTCGCGGACGGCGGTGCTCAGGGTCTCGGATTTTCCGCGTCGTGCCATGAATGCAGAATACGCGAGGGATGCGCATCAGGATGCGGAACGCGGCATCTTCGCGAAAAATAATGTATTCCCGCGTGACAAATGCACAATGCAGGGTTAGGCTGGCGCAGAGCAATCGGCACGGCGGCGTCCCCGCCGGCCCCGGTCATGTCAGAGAGGACATCCATGCGCTACGCGAGCTACATCACCGCCGACGGTCGCGACACCTGGGGGGTCGAGCGCGACGGTGCGCTCCACGACCTGGGCCCGAGCGGCCTCGCCGTCGCCCCGACCCTGCGCGACGCCATCATCGAGGGCAAGCTCGACCCGGCCCCGGCCGTCGACGGCGCCCCCGAGCAGCCGGTCGAGGGCACCCGCTTCCTCCCGGTCGTCGGCGGCGAGCCGAAGGTCATCTGCATCGGCGTGAACTACCTCACCCACAAGGACGAGACCGGCCGCCCCGACGTCGAGTTCCCGACCGTCTTCTCGCGCTTCGCCGACACCCTCTGGCCGCACGGAGAGGACGTCACCATCCCCGCCGACAGCGAGAAGTACGACTACGAGGGCGAGGTCGCGCTCGTCATCGGCAAGCCCGCCTACCGCGTCTCGCGCGACGACGCCTACGAGCACGTCGCCGGCTACGCCGCGTTCAACGACTTCTCGGCCCGCGACTGGCAGCGCCACACCGGCCAGTGGATCCCCGGCAAGAACTTCCCCGAGTCGGGCACCTTCGGGCCCTACTACGTGCCGGCGACCGACATCGACGACATCGAGGCCGTCGAGATCACCACCCGCGTCAACGGCGAGGTGCGCCAGCACGCCGCCCTCAGCGACCTCATCTTCGACATCCCCGCGCAGATCGAGTACGTGACGAAGTTCACCCCGCTCGCTCCCGGCGACATCATCGTCACCGGCACCCCCGGCGGCGTCGGCCTGTTCATGGACCCGCCGACCTTCCTCGCCGACGGCGACGTCGTCGAGGTCGAGGTCACCGGCATGGGCACGCTGCGCAACACCATGGTCGCCGGCGAGTAGCCGCCCGACCGCGCAAGGAGCCGACGTGTCCTCCCGCACCACGAACCAGTCCGACGTCATCGTCGTCGGCGCCGGCCCGATCGGGCTGGTGGCGGCGTTGCTCATCGCCGATGCCGGCATCCGCACCACGGTCGTCGAGCGCGCCCTCGCGCCGAGCGACCTGCCGCGCGCGATCAGCCTGCAGGACGAGTCGCTGCGCACCTTCGAGCAGCTCGGCATCGCCGAGGCGCTGAAGGCCGAGTCGCTGCTCGACACCGGCAGCCGCTACTTCGGCCTCGACGACCGCCTGCTCGCCGAGGCGAAGCCGGTGCCCTCGCGCATCGGCCAGCCCGCGAAGACGCAGTTCGACCAGCCCATCCTCGAGCAGCTGCTGTTCGACCGGGCCGTCGAGCACCCCGGCATCGAGCTGCTGCTCGGCACCGAGGCCGTCGAGCTCGTGCACGACACCGAGGGCGTCGTCCTCACCGTCGAGGGCCCGGATGCGTCGGGCGAGCAGGTGCGCCGCGAGCTGCGCGCCGGCTGGCTGCTCGGCGCCGACGGCGGCAAGAGCTTCACCCGCGCCGCCCTCGGCATCGACCTCGTCGGCACCACCCAGCCGCAGCGCTGGATCGTCATCGACCTGCTCGGCGACGAGACGCCGCGCGAGAAGTTCGCCGACTTCCACTGCGACGGCGAGCGCCCCTACGTGCTCGTGCCCGGCATCAAGGGCCGGCTGCGCATCGAGTTCATGCTCTTCGACCACGAGGACGCCGACGAGATGACCCGGCCCGAGCGCATCCACGACCTCGTGGTTCCGAAGTTCCGCCGCGAGCTCGACCCCGACGACGTGCGCCGCGCCGCGGTCTACGTCGCCCACCAGCGGGTCGCGCGCCACTACCGCCGCGGCCGCGCCTTCCTCATCGGCGACGCCGCCCACCTCATGCCGCCGTTCGCGGGCCAGGGCCTCAACGCGGGCGTGCGCGACGCGCACAACGCCGCGTGGAAGATCATCGAGGCCGTCAAGGGCGGCGCCACCGAGGCGCTCCTCGACAGCTACGAGACCGAGCGCCGCACCCACGGCGCGAAGATGGTCGAGGTGTCGCGCCGCATCGGCGCCGTCGTGATGGCGACGAACCCCGCCGCCACCCGCGTCCGCGACGCGGCCGTGCGGGTCGTCAACCTCGTGCCGAAGGCGCGCCGGTTCCTCGCGAACATGCGCTTCATCACCCCGCCCGACTACGCCGACGGCGTCGCCGTGGCCCCCGCCGGCGGCACCACCCCGCTGCCCGGCGTCGAGCCCGGCAAGGCGCTCAGCCAGCCGACCGTCGTCGACGCCGACGGCGTCGAGCGGGGCCTCGACGCCCACCTCGGCGCCGGCTGGTCGGTGATCGGCCTCGGCGCCGACCCCGGGCAGCTCGACCCGTACTGGACCGGCATCGACGCCGAGCTCGTGCGGCTGCTGCCGCCCGCATCCCGCCCCCGCCCCGCCGTCGGCGACGGTCCGGGCTCGACGCAGGTCGCCGAGACGCAGCCCGTGCTCACCGGGTCGCACACCGGCAAGCCGGTCTTCATCGCGGTCCGCCCCGACCGCTACGTCGCCGCCGTGTTCGCGCCGGCCGACGAGCAGCGCGTCATCGGCGAGCTGCGCCACTTCGTCGACGATCGCGCCCGCGCGGCTCGACGCACCGCATCCGAGCGCGCCTGAGGCGCCGCGCACCATCAGGAGAACACCATGAGCAACGCAACGACGACGGAGTCGAGCGACGGCCGCTACGGCGACCTCTACTGGATCGACGAGTACACCCCCATCACCGAGACCGACGACGAGCTGCGCGCCTACGTCGACGGCGCCGAGGCCCCCGTGCTGCTCGCCGCCCTCGCGGCGACCCTGCGCGACACGAGCATCCTCGAGCCCGGCCTCACCCCGCCGCTGCGCCCGATGGGCGCCTACCTCGAGCTGCACGGCGGCATGAGCGACGAGCAGCTCGCCCGCGCCCGCGAGCTCGCCTTCGAGGCGCTCAAGCGCGTGCGCGACGAGGGCATCCGCTCGGTCGAGCAGCTGCCCGCCGAGCTCGCCGACGAGATCCTCCACTGGTTCACCGACGGCCGCACCGACGACGAGGGCTACGCGGGCCAGCTCAAGCACGAGTTCGACCTCGCCCCCGACAAGAACGGCGCCGCCGACTGGAGCTTCGACGAGCTCGCGAAGGGCCGCGAGTTCGAGGTGCTCATCGTCGGCGCCGGCATTTCGGGCATCGCCGCCGCCTGGCGCCTGCAGGAGGCCGGCGTGCCGTTCACCTGGATCGAGGGCTCGCACCGCGTCGGCGGCACCTGGTGGAAGAACCACTACCCGGGCGTCCGCCTCGACACCCCCACCTACGGCTACAGCTTCTCGTTCGCGCAGCGCACCGACTGGCCGCACCAGTTCGCCACCGGCGGCGAGGTGCTCGAGTACCTCGAGGACGTGTTCGACCTCGCGGGCTGGAAGCACGACGACGTCGAGTTCGAGACGCACCTGCTGCGCGCCGAGTTCGACGAGGAGCGCGGCGTGTGGCGCGCCACCACCCGCGCGAAGGACGGCACCGAGACGACCCGCGACTTCAACGCGATCATCACCGGCGTCGGCCAGCTCGACCACCCGTTCATCCCCGAGTGGCCCGGCCAGGAGACCTTCAAGGGCGCCCAGATGCACTCGGCGCAGTGGGACCACTCGGTCGACCTCAAGGGCAAGCGCGTCGCCGTCATCGGCACCGGCGCGAGCGCCTACCAGATCGTGCCGGCGCTCGTCGACGACGTCGCCGAGATGATCGTGTTCCAGCGCAGCGCCCCGTGGATGCTGCCCGCCCCGACCTACCACGAGCGGATGAGCGAGGCGGCCGAGTGGTTGCACTCGAAGGTGCCCCACTACGGCCACCTGTTCCGCCTCTGGGTGACCGCCGGCGGCATCGACGGCCGCATCCACATCGCCCAGGCCGAGGAGGGCTGGGAGGGCGCCCCGCAGAGCGTCTCGCGCGCGAACGAGGAGTTCCGCCAGGAGATCATCAAGCGCTACGAGCAGCAGTACGAGGGCCGCCCCGACCTGCTCGAGGTCGCCATCCCGCACTACCCGCCGTCGGCGAAGCGCATGCTCCGTGACAACGGCGTGTGGGCGGCGGCGCTGCGCGACCCGCGCACCCGCGTCATCACCACCGGCCTCGAGGGCTTCGAGGAGGACGCGCTCATCACCGGCGACGGCGAGCGCATCGAGGTCGACGCGGTGATCTACGCCACCGGCTTCCGCCCGAGCGACTACCTCGACCCGATCGAGATCGTCGGCCGCGGCGGCGTCGAGATCCACGACTACTGGGGCGGCGACGCGAAGGGCTTCGCCGGCATCACCGTGCCGGGCTTCCCGAACCTCTTCATGCTGCTCGGCCCGAACACCGGCGGCGTCGTCGCCGGCGGCCTGCACTTCATGATCGAGCGCGCCGCCGAGTACGCGGTGAAGGCGATCAAGGAGCTGCTCGTGCGCGACGCGAAGGCGCTCGACCTCACGCAGGAGGCGCTCGACCGCCACATCGCGTGGGTCGACGGCGAGAACTACCGCATGACCTGGGGTCAGCCCTACGTGCGCACCTGGTACAAGAACCGCTTCAACCGCGTCTCGCAGGTGTGGCCGTTCCGCACCAGCGAGTACTGGCGCATCACCGAGCGGGTCGACGCCGACGACTACGAGTTCCTCGCGTGACCGGCACCGCCGACCGCCCCGGGGCCGACCGGATCCTCCGCTACGCGGATCCGGCCGGCCCCGCCGGCGTCGCGCCCCGGTTCGCCGAGGCCGGCGCGCCCCCGGCCGAGCCGCGCGACGAGCCGGCCGCCGCCTTCCCGCAACTGCCGGGCGGGCTCAACCCGCTCATCGGCCCGGCGAACGCCGAGCCCGAGCCGCGCGAGGACGCCTGGCAGGTGCGCGTGCAGGCGCCGGCCGGCGCCGACGGCGCCCCGGTGATCGTGTACATCCCCGGCGGCGGTTTCATGACCGGCGCCGGCACGGTGCGCTGGTTCGACTCGCCCGACCTCGTCGAGCGGGCCGGCTGCGTGCTCGTCACCGTCAACTACCGCATCGGCGCCCTCGGCCACTTCGGGCCCGACGGCTCGGATGCGGTGCACGACTCGCAGCGCCCCCTGCGCGACCTCCTCGCCGCGCTGCGCTGGGTGCGCGAGCGCATCGCCGACTTCGGCGGCGACCCCGAGCAGGTGACCCTCGCCGGCGACTCGGCCGGCGCCTGGTACGCCTTCGCGCTGTCGACGATGCCCGAGGCGGCGGGGCTCTTCCGCCGCACGCTGCTCGTGAGCTTCCCGCGCGAGGCGCCGCTCGACGTCGAGGCGCTCGCCGCCCGGCGGGCCGTGTTCGACGAGGCGCTCGCGGCGCAGGGCGCCGACGGCATCGCCGATGCGCCCGTCGAGGCGGTGCTCGCCGCGCAGGCCGCGCTCGCCCCGGCGTTCGCGGGCCGCGGCATGCCGCTCATGCCGGCCGCCGGCGGACCGGTGCCCGCCGGGCTGCACGACTTCGAGCGGTCGGCCGGCGCGCTGCACGTCGAATCGATCGCGCTGCTGTCGACGTCCGAGGAGGCCGCCGCCTTCCTGCTGCGCGCCCCCGAGCAGGCGTTCGCCGATCCGCAGGTCGACGGCTTCATCGGCGCGCGCTTCGCCCGCCCCGACGCCGTGCGCGAGCACCTCGCCGCGAAGCTGCCCGGCGCGAGCGCGAAGCGGCGGATGGTCGAGGCGCTCACGCTGCACCAGTTCCGCCTCTGCCACCTCGAGCTCGCGGCCGCCGCCGCGCGGCACGGCGTCGACGCGCACCTCGCGTCGTTCTCGGTGCCGAGCGGCCTGCCGGATGCGGGCAGCCCGCACTGCCTGCCGCTGCCGTTCCTCTTCGGCGAGCGGTCGGCGTGGCACGACGCCCCGATGCTCGAGGGCATCGACGACGCGACATTCGCGCGCACCTCGTCGGCGCTGCAGGAGTGGGCCGTCGGCTTCGCGCGCGACGGCGCCCCGGGCTTCGAGGGTAGGGCGCTCGCGCCCTCCCGCCCCGAGTCGCCCGAGCGGCTCGAGCTCGCCGCCGACGGCGCGCGCCTCGAGCGGCCCGACGAGCTGCCGCTCCTCGGCTGAGGCGCGGCAGCGCATCCCGCCGCCGGCGCCTCGGCGCCGGAACGACGAAGGGGGGCCGGGTGGATCACCACCCGGCCCCCCTTCGTCGAGCGCGGCGCGCCCGACCGGACGATCAGCGCTCGTCGCGGAAGCGGGCCGGCCACACGCCCTGCTTGCCGGGCGAGAGGATGCCGTTGGGGTCGAGCGCATCCTTGAGCCGTTCCTGGAAGCGGAGCGCCGCGTGGTCGTTGAACGAGAACTCGGCGGCGATCTCGTCCATGTTGTCGATGTGGCCGCGGTACGGGGTGTAGCCGCGGCGGGCGGCCGCCTCGCGGACCTCGCTGTAGAGGGCGCGCGCGCGGGCGAGCTGCTCCTCGTTGCCGTTCTCGAAGAAGATCATCGTCACGTGCACGAGGTGGCGGGCGTACACGTGGTAGCCGATGTAGAGGTCGAAGCCGTGCTTCGTGTAGAGCTCCTTCACCTCCGAGTAGAAGTCGAGCACCTCGGCACCGCGGGCCGGCACGAGCGGCGCGATGTCGATGTGGCCGCCGTCCTCGGCGTACCAGCCGATCGTCTCGAGCGGCTTCAGCGTCGGCACGCCGGCCATCGTGGTCTTGTCGATCTCGGGGATGTCGTCGTAGCTGACGGGCGCGCCGTCGCGGCCCTCGTAGACGCGCGACTTCACGGTGAAGCCCGGCAGGTCGAAGGCCTCCTCGATGATGCGGAGGCGCTCGCGGATCATCCCGGCGTCGCCGTAGAGGGCGAAGCGGGCGTTCCAGTGGCCGATGCCCATCTCCTCCTTCATCTCCTCGACGCGCTCGTCGGGGATGGTGCCCTCGCCCTCATAGAAGTCCTTGCGGCGGCCGCGCATGATCGCGGCGCGCACGACGTTGCCGACGAGGCAGTTGTTCTGGAACACCTCGCGGCGGCGCAGGTCGGCGATGCGGTCGATGAGCTCGGGGAGATCCTCGACGCGGTCGACGGTGATGTCGCCCGACACGAAGGTCTCGGGCCACGGCATGAGCCAGATGCCGGCGCGCACGACGATGCCGAGACCCGACTGGGTGAACAGCTGATCGACGTTCGGGCCGAAGCCGCCCTTGAAGATGTTCGACAGCGGGCTGTCCTCGAGCGCCCACATGCCGGTGCGCATCAGCGAGCCGTCGGGGAGCACGACCTCGAGGCCGCAGAGCTGCTGCACGTGGTCGCCGTAGGGCGACATGCCGTAGCCGCGGTCGAGGGCGTTGCCGAGCACCGAGCCCCAGCCGAGCGCCGGCACCGACACGAACAGCGGCAGGCCGTTCTCCTGGATGTGGTCGAAGAGGTTGAAGAAGGTGACGCCCGGCTCGACGACCGCGTAGGCGAGCTCGGGGTCGACCTCGTGGATGCGGTTCATGCGGCTGAGGTCGACGACGACCTGCTCGGGCAGGCGCGGCGACGAGCCGCCGTAACCGAGGTTCTTGCCGCGCGAGAACGTCCACAGCGGGGTGCCCGTCTCGTTCGCGAGGCGCACGATCGCCTGCACCTCCTCGACGCTGCCGGGGCGGACGCCCGCGGCCGGCGGCCGGCCGGTGTGCAGCGGGTAGGGGTCGACGTAGCCGTCGCCGTCGCCGTAGGCGATGACGTGCTCGGCGCCGAGGATCTCGGCGGCCCGGCTGAGGAAGGTCTCGAGGTCAGACATGGGGTGATCCGATCTGGTCCGGGGGAGGCGGGGCGCGGTGCCGTCGCCGATGACGATTCGCGGGTCGGCGATGACCCGCACTGGGTCCATGGTGGTCGACGCCGGTCCTCACGTAAACCGCCGGATTCAGGCTAGATTCGTCAGCGGAACTGATGAAGGGGCGATCGGGAGGTCGACGTGGACGTCCGCAGCAATCCGAGCATCACGCTGCGCCAGCTCTGGCACTTCGTGACCGCGGCCGAGGCCGGCACGATCAGCCAGGCCGCGCGGCGGCTGCACATGGCGCCGTCGGCGATCTCGATGTCGCTCGCCGAGCTCGAGCGGCTCACCGGCACGCAGCTCGCGGTGAAGCGCAAGGCGCACGGCCTCACGCTCACCTCGGCCGGGCAGGCCGCCTACGCGCAGGCCCGCGAGATCCTCGACCTCGCCGACGAGATCGTGCACCTCTCGGGCGACGACCGCTCGCGGGTGCGCGGCCCGCTCACCGTCGGCTGCTACATGCCGCTCGCCCCGGCGGTCATCCCGCACATGCTCCGGGCGTTCGCCGAGGCGTGCCCCGAGGTCGACGTGAACTTCGTCGAGGGCTACCACGACGATCTGCAGGAGCGGCTCGAGTCGGGCGCGGTCGACGTCGCGTTCCTCTACAACGCTGGCATCGACCCCGGCATCCGCACCGTGCCGCTGCTCGACGTCGAGCCCTACATGCTGCTCGCCGACGACCACCCGCTCGCCGGGCGCGACGAGGTCGCGGTCGCCGAGGTCGGCGACGAGCCGTTCATCCTCTTCGACGCCCCGCCCATCTCGACGCGCGTGCTCGACCTGCTCGGCGATCTCGGCGTGCGGCCCGACGTGCGGCACCGCTCGCGCAGCTACGCGACGGTGCGCTCGCTCGTCGGCGCGGGGATGGGGTGGTCGGTGCTGTTCCAGCGGCCCGAGCTCGATCTCTCGTACGCGGGTCTGCGGGTCGTGTCGAAGCCGATGCGCGAGCTCGACGAGCGGGTGCCGCCGCAGGTGTCGCTCGCCTGGTCGCAGTCGGTGCGGCCGAACGCCCGCGCCCGGGCCTGGCTCGACGTCGCGGTGGCGACGTTCCGCGACGCCGACCCGGCCTGACGGCGCGCGGCGCGGCGAACCGAGCGGCGGATCGTATACGAAATCGCTGGAGCGGGACTAGACTCGACGCATCCGGCCGCCCGCGGCCGTGTCGACGGCGAGGAGGCCCGAATGGCGGCGGCGAGCGCGCGCAACCTGGTGCTGCGGTACCTCACCTTCATCGTCGGCATCTTCGTGATGGCGATCGGCATCGCGATGACCGTGCACGCGCGCATCGGCACCACGCCGGTGTCGGCGATCCCGCTCGTGATGAGCTACGCCACGCCGTTCACGATCGGCTTCTACACGGTCGTCATCAACGCGGTGCTGCTGCTCGCGCAGATCCTCGTGCTGCGGCGGCGGTTCGAGCCGATCCAGCTGCTGCAGCTGCCCGCGGCGTTCGTGTTCGGCGGCTTCTGCGACCTCGCGGTGTGGCTGCTCGAGGGCTTCCAGCCCGAGTTCTACCTCTGGCAGCTGCTCTACTCGGTGGCGGGCTCGGTCGTGCTCGGCATCGGCGTGTGGCTGCAGGTGACCCCGCGCGTGCTCATGCTCGCCGGCGACGGCATCTCGGCGGCCATCTCGCAGGTGACCGGACGCGAGTTCGGCAGCGTGAAGATCGTCATCGACTCGCTGCTCGTCGCCACCGCCGCGGTGCTCTCGCTCGTGCTGCTCGGCGGCCTCGTCGGCGTGCGCGAGGGCACCTTCGTCTCGGCCTTCCTCGTCGGCTACGTCGTGCGGCTGCTGCAGCGGCGGGTGCCGTGGCCCGCGGCGCTGCGGCGGCCGGAGTCGGCGGCGCACGACTAGCCGCCCCCGAACACCCCGTCCACCGTCCGCGCCGCCCCGAGCGTCGCGGCATCGCCGAAGCGGCGGCCCATGAGCGTGAGGCCGACCGGCAGTCCCTCGGGGCGCAGCGGCAGTGTCGCCATCGGCGCGCCGAGCATCGTGCCCGGGCCGGTGTTGCGGATGTAGAGCGGGAACGTCGGCACCCGCTCGCCGAGGTGCTCGACGGTGGCGTCGTCGCCGATCGGCGGCGCGGGCGCCGGCGTCGACGGGAACGCGACGACGTCGAGCCCGCGGTCGTCGAGCATCCGCTCGTAGAGGTCGCGCGCCCGGTGGACGTTCGCGAGCTGCGCCGCGTACTCGTCGGCCGGCACCGGCGCGTCGATCATCGAGCCGACGATCGCCCGCACGTCGGGGCTCGCGATCTTGTCGCGCAGGCGGGCGAGGGCCTCGCTCGGCGGGCAGTCGAACGCCTCGGCGGCGTGGGCCGCGAGCTGCTGACGGGTCTCGAAGAGCACGACCGGCATCTCGGCGGCGTGCGCGAGGTCGTGGCCCTCGCCCCACTCGAGCTCGACGATCTCGACGGCCTCGCGCAGGCGGTCGAGCGCCGCATCCCAGGCGGCCCGCGTGCTCGGATGCAGCTCGCGCACGAGCTCGGCGGGCACGCCGATGACGGGCCGCTCGATGTCGGCCGGTCGAGTGCCGGCGATCCAGCGGGCCGAATCGAGGATGCGGTCGAGGTCGCGGGCGAACACGCCGATCGTGTCGCGGGTCCACGAGAGCCCGATCTTGCCGTCGAGCGGCCACAGCCCCACCGAGGGGCGGTAGCCGTACGTGCCGCTGAGGCTCGCGGGGATCGCGATCGAGCCGCCGGTGTCGCTGCCGAGCGCGAGGTCGACCTCGCCGCTCGCCACCGCCGCCGCGCTGCCGCCCGACGAGCCGCCGGCGGTGCGCTCGGGATCGTGGGGATTCCGCACCGGCCCGTAGGCGGCGTTGTTCGAGGTGATGCCGAAGGCGAGCTCGTGCATGCTCGTGGTGCCGACGACGACGGCGCCGCGGTGGCGCAGCAGCGCGACGATCGCCGCGTCGGCGCTCGCGGTGCGGCGCGCGAGCGCGCGGTTCGAGCCCGAGAACGGGAAGCCGGCGACCGCGATGTTCGCCTTCACCGCGAGCGAGAACGGCTCGACCCCGGCGGGCACGCGCGCGAGCTGCGCGTCGATCTGCTCGGGCGCGGCGAGGGTGTCCCATTGGTCGGGGATGGGCGTGGGCGGTCGCAGGGGCCCGGTCCGGTGGGTGGGGGAGTGGGCTACTGGTCCTCGCCCGCCTGGGCACGGCGCCGCAGCAGCAGCGCGCCCGCGAGGAGGGCGGCGACACCGGCGACGAGCACCGGCATCGGCAGCTCGGCGCCCGTGCTCGCGAGGCCGCCGTCGGTCGGCTTCGCGCCGACCGGGGCGGTGCCGGCCTCGGCCGGGTCGTCCTGGGCCGAGCCCGGGGTCTGGGCGTCGTCCGGGGTGCCGGTCTCGCCCGGGGTCTCGCCCGGCACGTCGGTCTCGATCGGGTCGTCGGTCTCGTCCGGCGTCTCGATCGGCGTCTCGATCGGCGTCTCGATCGGGTCGGCGACCACGGTGACCTCGCGCTCGACGCTGACCTCCCACGCGGTGCCGGCGGCGATCGTGTAGGTGACGGTCTGGGGCTGGTCGAGCAGCTCCGGGTCGATGACCGCGGCGCGGTCGCCCGCGTCGTCGTTCTCGCCGGTGATCTCGACGGGGAACTTCTCGGCGTCGCAGACGGTGTACTCGACGCCGTCGAGCAGGTCGAGGCCGGCGGCCTCCGACTGGAGGACGGTGAGCCCGGCCGGGGCCTCGAGCGTCGGGGCGGCGCTCGCGACGTTCACGCGCACCTCGTCGACGATGCTGTTCAGCGCGAGGTCGCCGTGCGCCTCGGCGCGGTGCGTGCGGTAGGTCAGCGAGCACGAGTCGACGTCGACGACCGTGTACGAGCGCATGAAGTCCTGGTTCTGGACGGCGGTGTGCGGGTGGGCGGCGTCCTGGATGTCGTAGTACTTCGAGCCCGAGGCCGAGTTCGCGACGATCGAGACCATCTGGGTGCCGGTGAGGAAGACCTCGTCGGGGGCGTCGGCACCGGTGCCGAGATCGATGATCTCGCCGCTGCCGCCCTCCCACGAGAGACCGGTGTAGGTGCCCGGGTGGAACCCGTCGACGATGTGCGAGCGGGTGTAGGTGTGGTCGTGGCCCGTGAGCAGCGCGTCGATGCCGTGCTTGTTGAGCAGCGGCACGAAGGTGTCGCGGACGTTGGTCGTGGTGCCCGACACCGAGTGCGGGCCGACCGAGTAGAGCGGGCGGTGCATGACGACGATGTGGTGCTGGTACTTGTCGCCCTGCTCCTCGAGCACCTGCGTCATCCACGCGTCGTGGATGTCGAAGGCCGAGGGGTAGTCGATGCCGGCGGGGTAGTGGAACTCGGTGTTGAGGTGGAGGAAGAGCACGTTGCCCTGGCCCCACCAGTTGTTCCAGGTCTCGCCGTCGAAGTTCGCGAGGTGGTAGTGCTGCTGGTAGGTCTCGCGGCCGCCGGTGTAGTAGTCGTGGTTGCCGAGCGTCGGGGCGTTCTGCAGCGTCTTCAGCGCCTCGGGGTACGAGTAGCCGAGGTACTCGACCTCGGTGCGGTTCTGCGCCGAGTCGAGCACGGCCGGGCGGCTCGACTCGACCTGGTCACCGGCCGAGACGTGGGTGCGGATCTCGGGGTAGGTCGCGGTCGCGACCTCCATGGTGTCGTTCCAGCCCCACGAGTCGGCGACCCAGCTGCGCTCCATCGGGTTCGCGCCGCGGTGACCCGAGGCCGCGCCGATCTGCGGGTCGCCGGTGAAGAAGAAGCTCCACTCGTCGCCGCCGGTCTCGGTGGTGAAGGTCCACTGGCCGAGCCACTGGTCGCCGTCGCCGATGCGGTAGGCGTAGGCGGTGTCGGGCGCGAGGCCCTCGAACACGACCTTGTTCACGTTCGCCTCGAAGCCGCGCGAGTTGCCCTGCAGGGCGCGCTCGGTGTCGATGAGCTCGGCGGTGAAGACGGTCGCGCCGGTGGCGGGGAACTCGCCGTCCTGCAGCTGCGAGGCCTCGACGAGCTCGACGACCGGGGCGGTCGAGTGCGCGTCGTCGGTGTACCAGACGAGGTTGCGGCTGTCCTCGGTCGCGCCGACGCCGAGGATGACGTTGCTGATCGAGCTCTCGCGGAGCTGCTGCTCCCAGGTGAGCTCGGTGCTGATGGTGAGGCGCTCGAGGTCGACGTAGATGTCCGAGCTCGAGGCGCGGCCGTTGTGGAGGCGCAGCGCGAGGACGTTGTCGCCCGCGGTGAGCACCTCGGTCGGGATCTCGACGCGCTCGAGCAGCGGCGCCGACATGTTCGAGCCGCCGAACTCGGTGTTGCGCTGGGCGCTCGCCTGCAGCTCGTCGTCGTGGCCGCCGCCGACGTAGACGCCGTTCACGAACAGCGAGACCGCGTCGTCGTAGCGGAGGTCGGCGGTGATCGACTGCGCGGCCGCGAGGTCGGCCTCGGTGAGCGTCAGCGTGCTGCGGAAGAAGAAGGCCGGGACGTTGGTGGTCGAGCCCGACTGGTACTGCGAGAGGAGGGTGGCGGGCATGAAGCCGCCGCTGAGCTCGGCGAGCTCGCCGCGGACGGCACCGAACGGGCCGGTGGCGGTCGGCCAGGCGGCGTCGTCGAACTCGGGCGCGGCCCAGGCGTCGGGGCTGTCGGCGCCGGCGGCCGGGTCGGTGCCGTCGTCGAGGTAGCTCCAGGTGAAGTCGGTCGATTCGATGACGGTCTGCGATTCGGCCGCGGCGGCGGGGGCGACGGCGCCCCCGACGAGCGAGCCGACGAGACCGACGGCGAGCGCCGCCGTCATGGCGGCGATCCTGCGCATCGGCGCAAGCGGAGTGTCGAGCACTGAGTGTCCTTTCAACAGCGTTCGGTCGAGCGAGAACGCCGCCGACCGTAGGACTCGAGAACGACCCCGGTGTCTCGGGCGGGTGAACCCGGGGTGGCCCGGAGGAGTACGCGACATGTGTTGTACACCTGGGGTTCACCTCGGACCCCGGAAATGCGAAGACCCCCGGCGGAAGCGAGTTCCGACCGGGGGTTTTCGTGGAGGGGATGACGGGAATCGAACCCGCGCTGTCTGCTTGGGAAGCAGAAGTTCTACCATTGAACTACATCCCCGCAGCGCCGCATCGCGGCGGCGCAGGAGGTCAGTTTAGCAGGGGCGGGCGCGCCGCCGATGCGCCGCCCGGGGTCGGTCGACTCCCACGATCGGGGCGTACCGTCGGTCGCATGAAGCTCACCGGAGAACTCGAAACCGCCATCAACGACCAGGTCGCCCTCGAGCACCACTCGGCGCTCGCCTACGAGCAGCTCGCCTACGACATGGAGGCGATCGACCTGCCCGGCGTCGCCTCGTGGTTCCGCGCCCAGGCCGCGGAGGAGCGCGTGCACGCCGACAAGTTCGCGCAGCACATGCTCGACCGCGACGCGCATCCGAGGCTGCGCCGCATCGACCCCATCGAGAGCACCGCCTCCGATGTGCTCGCGGCCTTCGAGGCCTCGCTCGAGCAGGAGCGGGTCGTCAGCGAGGCGATCCGCGGGCTCTACCGCATCGCGCAGGAGCAGGGCGACATCGACTCGCTGCCGCTGCTCCACTGGTTCATCGAGGAGCAGGTCGAGGAGGAGTCGACCGTGACCGAGATCATCGGCCGCGTGAAGCTCATCGGCGACGACGGCTCGGGCCTCCTCAAGCTCGACCAGGAGCTCGGGGCGCGTCCGGGCGGGGAGGCGCCGGCCGACACCGCGCAGTAGCCGGTCAGGGCAACTCGTTCGAAAGGATCACCGTCGCCGCCGCCGCGAACATCGCGCCCACTCCTTGCACGAGGCTCGTCGTCGCGCCCTCGACCTGCACGCACGCCTCTCCCCGCAATTGCCGCACGGACTCCTGCAACGCGAACATGCCGTACATCCCGCTGTGCGTGTACGACAGCCCGCCGCCGTTCGTGTTCATCGGCAATCGTCCGCCCGGCCGGGTGTGGCCGTCGGCGATGAATGCGCCCGACTCGCCGAACCGGACGAAGCCGAGATCCTCGAGGCCGTAGAGCGGCAGGTGCGCGAACGCGTCGTAGACCATCAGGTGGTCGATGTCGCCGGGCTCGAGCCGCGCGGTGCGGAACGCCTCCGCGGAGGAGCGCCGGAACGCGCCGAAGCTGCCGAGATCGTCCATCTCGGCGATGAGCGTCGACTCCGCCGATTCGCCCGAGCCGAGGACGTGCACGAGGCGCTCGGCGTTCTTCATCGTCCGGGCGCGCTCAGCGCTCGTGAGGATGAGCGCACCGCCGCCGTCGGTGACGACGCAGACCATCTCTTTCGTGAACGGGTACGCGAGATCGGGCTGGGCGAGCACCTCGTCGGCAGTGACCGGCTGCCGACGGGCTGCGCGGTCGTTCGGCATCGCCCACTCTCGCTGCGCGACGACCACTTCGGCGAGGTCGCGGCGGCTCATGCCGCGCTCCTCGAGGAAGGCGAGCACCGGGGTGGTGAAGGTCGCGTACGGCGGGATGGCGCCGTAGACGTCCTGGAACTGGCCGGTCACGGTCGAGAAGTCGGAGCCGAACGGCAATGGGGGAGCGGCGATCATCGATCGTCCGGATTCTCCATGCGTGATGAGGACCACGTCGGCCGCACCGGTCGAGATCGCCGAGGCGGCGTGGCGGACGTGCGCGATGAAGCTCGTGCCGCCGATGTGCGTGCCGTCGATCCAGCGCGGACGGATGCCGAGGGCGTCGGACACCTCCCAGGCGAACACCGGGCCGGCTGTCGCGATGCCGTCGATGTCGGCCGGCGTGAGGCC
>JAAYAS010000014.1 GCA_012719255.1 Microbacteriaceae bacterium
ACCTACAACATCACCCGCGACTTCGAGTGGGACTCCCCGAACGCCGACCTGCTGTTCGAGATGACCGCGAAGTACGGCCTCCCGTACTTCCAGAACTTCTGCAACTCCGACCTCGACCCGGGCATGATCCGCTCGATGTGCTGCCGGCTGCAGCTCGACCTGCGCGAGCTGCTCAAGCGCGGCAACGGTCTGTTCGGCTCGGCCGAGCAGACCGGCTCGGTGGGCGTCGTCACCGTGAACATGGCGCGGCTCGGCTACCTCCACGCGCACGACGAGGCGGGCCTGGTGCGCCGGCTCGACGAGCTGCTCGAGCTCGCGATCGGCACCCTCGAGCGCAAGCGCGAGGTGATCTCGCACCACATCGACGCGGGGCTCTTCCCCTACACGAAGCGCTACCTCGGCACCCTCGACAACCACTTCGCGACGATCGGCGTGAACGGCATGAACGAGATGGTGCGCAACTTCACCCTCGACGAGCACGACATCACCGACGAGACCGGCCACGCGATGTGCGTGCGGCTGCTCGACCACGTGCGCGCGCGGATGGTCGAGTTCCAGGAGCGCACCGGCCACCTCGTCAACCTCGAGGCCACCCCCGCCGAGGGCGCCACCTACCGCTTCGCGAAGGAGGACCGCGCCCGCTACCCCGGCATCCTCCAGGCCGGCACCGACGCGAACCCGTACTACACGAACTCGTCGCAGCTGCCGGTCGGCTGCACCGACGACCCCTTCGAGGCGCAGGCGATGCAGGAGGAGCTGCAGACGAAGTACACCGGCGGCACGGTGATGCACCTCTACCTCGGCGAGCGCGTCTCGTCGGCCGAGGCGTGCAAGCAGCTCGTGCGCCGCTCGCTCGAGCGGTTCCGCTCGCCGTACCTCACGGTGACGCCGACGTTCTCGATCTGCCCGAACCACGGCTACCTCTCGGGCGAGCACGCGACGTGCCCGAGCTGCGCCGCGGCGCGGCCGGATGCGGCCCCGGTCGAGTGCGAGGTGTGGACCCGCGTGATGGGCTACTTCCGCCCGGTGTCGTCGTTCAACATCGGCAAGCGCGGCGAGCACGCCGAGCGCCGCCACTTCGTCGAGCCATGAGCCCGCCGACCCCCGCCCCCAGCCGGCTGGGCCCCGCCCCCACCCGACCGAGCCCGTCGAAGCCCCTCGCCCGAGCCGACGACCTCGCGATCGCCGGCCTCGTCCCCTTCGGCACCGTCGACTGGCCGGGCCGCCTCGCCGCGACCGTCTTCTGCCAGGGATGCCCGTGGGCCTGCGGCTACTGCCACAACCACGAGCTCATCTGCTCGCGCACCCCGGGCCGGGTGCCCTGGCAGGAGGTGCGCGAACTGCTCGCGGCCCGTCGCGGACTCCTCGACGGCATCGTGTTCAGCGGCGGCGAGGCGCTGCGCCAGCCGGCGGTGCTCGACGCGATGCGCGAGGCGCGCGACGCCGGCTTCGGGGTCGCGCTGCACACCGCGGGCGCCTTCCCGAACCGGCTTCGGGATGCGCTGCATCTCGTCGACTGGGTCGGGCTCGACATCAAGGCGCTCCCCGAGCACTACGCCGAGGTCGTGGGCCGCCCCGGCGCCCGCGGCCAGGCGTGGCGCGCGCTCGAGATGCTCCTCGCCTCCGAGGTCGACTTCGAGGTGCGCACCACGGTCGCCCCCGGCCGCACCGCCGCCGATGCGCTCGAGGCCGCCCGCCGCTGCCGGGCGCTCGGCGTGCGCGCGTTCGCCCTGCAGCGGGCGCGCGGCACCGGCACGCGACCCGGCTTCGCGGCGACCGCCGACGGCTGGGAGGCGCAGTGCGATGCGCTCGCTCGCCGCATCGAGGAGCTCGGGTTCGAGCGGTTCGACTACCGGACGGGTTGAGGGGGCGCGGGCCGGTCGGGGGACTTCGACAAGCTCAGCCGGCTGATGGTCGGGGGGCTTCGACGGGCTCAGCCGACTGGGGGATGCGCCTCAGCCGAGCGCGGGGCGCAGGTCGCGGTGGAGCGACTCGAACAGCCGAGCGTTGAAGTCGACGCCGAGCATGTTCGGCACCGTGACGAGCACCGTGTCGGCCGCCTGCACCGCGGCATCGGCGCGCAGCTGCTCGGCGAGCCGGTCGGGCTCGCCGATGTAGCTGCGGCCGAAGCGCGAGCGCACGCCCTCGAGCACGCCGACCTGATCGCGGCCCTCGGCCTGCGCGCGCAGGCCGAAGTACCGGTCCGACTCGTCGTCGACGATCGGGATGATGCTCCGCGACACGCTCACCCGCGGCGTCCAGCCCCAGCCGGCCTCGTGCCAGGCGGTGCGGTACTCGTCGATCTGCGCGGCCTGGAGGTCGCCGAAGTCGCGGCCGTCGTCGTCGAGCAGCAGCGTCGACGACTGCAGGTTGAAGCCCTGCTCGGCCGCCCAGCGCGCCGTCGACGCCGAGCCGGCGCCCCACCAGATGCGGCGGCGCAGGCCCTCGCTGCGCGGCTCGACGCGCAGCAGCCCCTCCTCGGGCACGAGCACGGCGCGGTCGTGCGCCTGCTCGGGGTCGGCGGTCGCGACCCCCGCGCCCGAGAGCATCCCGGCGAGCTCGACGGCCTTGCGCCGGGCCATGCCCGCCGCATCCTCGAAGCCCTGCGGGTACTGGCCGAACGCCTCCCAGCCGCGCAGCGCCGGCTCGGGCGAGCCGCGCGAGACGCCGAGCTGCAGCCGGCCGCCGGCGATGAGGTCGACGGCGCTCGCCTGCTCGGCGAGCATCGCCGGCACCTCGTAGCGGAGGTCGATCACGCCGGTGCCCATCTCGATGCGCGAGGTGCGGGCCGCCACCGCCGCGAGCAGCGGGATGGGCGAGGCCGCCTGCCGTGCGAAGTGGTGCACCCGGAAGTACGCGCCGTCGAGGCCGGCCTCCTCGGCCGCCACCGCGAGATCGATCGACTGCCGCAGCATCTCGGCCGCCGAGGCGACCCGCGAGCCGGGCACATCGGCGTAGTGCCCGAACGAGAGGAATCCGATCTTCGTCATGCCGATGCGAACGCATGAAGGGCTCGGCGTGTTCCCAGCCGCATCGATGCATCCCGGTGGTCGACGCGCTAGCCTGTCTGCATGTCTGGATTCTCCTTCCTGGAATGGCCGGTCGTCCGGCAGTTCCGCACGGGCGATTCCAGCGGCCGCGGGCCCGCCGTCACCTCGCCGCGCACGCGCGCAACGACGCCCTGCACCGTCACCGCCGACAAGGTCTCGCGCAGCGTCTGCCCCTACTGCGCGGTGGGATGCGGCCAGCTCGTCTACTCGAAGGGCGACCGGATCGTGCAGGTCGAGGGCGACCCCGACTCGCCGATCTCGCGCGGCCGCCTCTGCCCGAAGGGCGCGGCGAGCACGCAGCTGTCGAACAACCCCGGCCGCATCACCGAGGTGCTCTACCGCGCCCCGCGCGCGAAGGACTGGCAGAAGCTCGACCTCGCCACGGCGATGGACATGATCGCCGACCGCTTCCTCGAGGCCCGCCGCAACTGGTGGGAGGACCGCGACGAGCACGGCCGCCCGCTGCGGCGCACGATGGGCATCGCCTCGCTCGGCGGCGCGACCCTCGACAACGAAGAGAACTACCTGATCAAGAAGCTGTTCACCGCCGCCGGCGCGATTCAGATCGAGAATCAGGCCCGCATATGACACTCCGCCACGGTTCCCGGTCTGGGAGCCTCGTTCGGGCGCGGTGGTGCGACCCAGTCCCTCGCGGACATGGCGAATGCCGATTGCATCGTCATCCAGGGGTCGAACATGGCCGAAGCGCACCCGGTGGGATTCCAGTGGGTCGCTGAGGCGAAGGCGCGCGGCGCGCGGATCATCCACGTCGATCCGCGGTTCACGCGCACCACGGCCACCGCCGACAAGCACGTGCGCATCCGCGTCGGCAGCGACATCGTCCTGCTCGGCGCGCTGATCAACCACGTGCTCGAGAACGAGCTCTACTTCGACGAGTACGTCCGCGCGTACACGAACGCCGCGACGATCATCACCGACGCCTACGAGGACCCGGAGGACCTCGACGGCCTGTTCTCGGGCTTCGACCCCGAGACGCAGTCGTACGACATGTCGACCTGGGCGTACGACGCCGAGGCCGGCTACGACGCGACGCTGCAGCACCCGCGCAGCGTGTTCCAGATCCTCAAGCGCCACTACGCGCGCTACACGCCCGAGATGGTCGAGGAGGTCTGCGGCATCCCGCGCGCCGACTTCGACTACCTCGCCGACTCGCTCGTCGAGAACTCGGGCCGCGACCGCACCACCTGCTTCGCCTACGCCGTCGGCTGGACCCAGCACGCGCAGGGCGCGCAGTACATCCGCACCGCGAGCATCCTGCAGCTGCTGCTCGGCAACATCGGCCGCCCCGGCGGCGGCATCATGGCGCTGCGCGGCCACGCCTCCATCCAGGGCTGCACCGACATCCCGACGCTGTTCAACCTGCTGCCCGGCTATCTGCCGATGCCGTTCGCCGGCAAGCACGACACGTTCCGCGACTACGTCGAGGCGGTCGGCCCGAAGGAGAAGAAGGGCTTCTGGTCGCAGGCCGACGCCTACACCGTGAGCCTCCTCAAGGCGTGGTGGGGCGACGCCGCCACCGCCGACAACGACTGGGCCTACGACTACCTGCCGCGCATCAACGGCGCCCACGGCACCTACCAGACCGTGATGCGGATGCTCCGCGACGAGATCGACGGCTACTTCATCCTCGGCCAGAACCCCGCGGTCGGCTCGGCGAACGGCCGGATGCAGCGCATGGGCATGAGCCGCCTGAAGTGGCTCGTCGTGCGCGACTACTCGATGATCGAGTCGGCGACCTGGTGGAAGGACGGCCCCGAGATCGAGTCGGGAGAGCTGCGCACCGAGGAGATCGACACCGAGGTGTTCTTCCTGCCCGCCGCGAACCACATGGAGAAGTCGGGCACGTTCACGCAGACCCAGCGGATGCTGCAGTGGCGCGAGACCGCCGTGCACCCGCCGGGCGAGGCCCGCAGCGAGCTGCAGTTCTTCTACGAGCTCGGCCTGAAGCTGCGCGAACGGCTCGCGGGCTCGACCGACGAGCGCGACCGCCCGCTGCTCGACCTCACCTGGGACTACCCCGTCGACGACCACGGCGAGCCCGACGCCGAGGCGATCCTCCGCGAGATCAACGGCTACGACCTCGCCACCGGCGAGCCGGTGTCGACGTTCAACGAGCTGCGCGCCGACGGCACCACCGTCAACGGCTGCTGGATCTACGCCGGCGTGATGGCCGGCGGCGTGAACCGCTCGAACCTCAAGCCCCCGCGCGACGAGCAGGACGAGATGTCGTCGAACTGGGGCTGGGTGTGGCCGGCGAACCGCCGCATCCTCTACAACCGTGCCTCGGCCGACCCCGAGGGCAAGCCGTGGAGCGAGCGCAAGAAGCTCGTCTGGTGGGATGCGGAGGCCGAGCGCTGGGCGGGTCCCGACGTGCCCGACTTCCCCGTCGGCCTCGCCCCCGGCGCCATCGGCGACCACGGGAAGGGCGGCCCCGCCGCGCTCGACGGCGACGACGCGTTCATCATGCAGCCCGACGGCAAGGCGTGGCTGTTCGCGCCCGCCGGCGTCGTCGACGGCCCGCTGCCGACCCACTACGAGGCGCAGGAGTCGCCGGTCGGCAACGCCCTCTACGGCGTGCAGCACCCGCCGACGCAGGTGCTCTTCGACCGCGCCGACAACAAGCTCAAGCCCTCGGCAGGTCTGCCCGGCAGCGAGGTGTACCCGTACGCGTTCACCACCTACCGGCTCACCGAGCACCACACCGCCGGCGGCATGAGCCGCTTCCTGCCCTACCTGTCCGAGCTGCAGCCCGAGCTGTTCGCCGAGATCTCGCCCGAGCTCGCCGCCGAGCGCGGCCTCGAGCCCTACGGCTGGGCGACGATCATCTCGCCGCGCGCCGCGATCGAGGTGCGCGTGCTCGTCACCGACCGCGTGCGCCCGGTCACCGTCGGCGCGCCCGGCGCGACGACGACCGTCCACCAGATCGGCCTCCCCTACCACTGGGGCGTCGGCGGCGACGCGGTCGTCACGGGCGACGCGGTGAACGACCTGCTCGGCCTCACGCTCGACCCGAACGTCTACATCCAGGATGCGAAGACCGGCGCCTGCGACATCGTGCCCGGCCGCCGCCCGCGCGGACCGGCCCTGCTCGACCTCGTGCAGGAGTACCGCGAGCGCGCCGGCATCGCCTGGGACCAGCGCTTCGGCGCCGGGCCCGCCGGCGACGCCGAGGGCCGCGACGCGAGCGGCGTGCATCCCGAGGATCAGGGCGCCCACGGCACCGCCGCGAACCCCGAGTCGCTCGAGCAGCCGCAGTCGACCGACCCGAGCGACCCGGATGAGACCGACCGGTCCGAGACCGGCCGCAGCACGACGGAGCAGGAGGAGCGATGACGCAGACCTTCGACCGGCGCCCGAGCGCCTTCGGCGGCGATGCCGCGGCCGACGCCCACGACCCCGCCGGCGAGGTCGGCTGGCACGACCACGGCGACCGCAAGGGGTTCTTCACCGACACCTCGATCTGCATCGGCTGCAAGGCCTGCGAGGTCGCCTGCAAGGAGTGGAACCGCAACCCGCAGGACGGCGACTTCGAGCTGCTCGGCTCGTCGTACGACAACACCGGCTCGCTCGGCGCGAACACCTGGCGGCACGTCGCCTTCATCGAGCAGGACGACGAGCGCATCGCCGAGGCGCGCGAGTCGGGCCGGCAGCTCGTCTCGCTCGGCATGCCGACCGTGCGCCCGCCGGAGGGCCCCGCGGCCGCGGCCGCCGCCGCGTTCGCCGCCGACGGCGACACGACCCCGCCCGACACCCCCGAGTTCCGCTGGCTGATGTCGTCCGACGTCTGCAAGCACTGCACCTACGCGGGCTGCCTCGACGTCTGCCCCACCGGCGCGCTCTACCGCACCGAGTTCGGCACCGTCGTCGTGCAGGCCGACGTCTGCAACGGCTGCGGCTACTGCGTGGCGGCCTGCCCATTCGGCGTCATCGGGCGGCGGGAGAAGGATGGCGTGGCCGTGATCGCCGGCGAGCCCGTGACGGGGTACCGCGGCGGCGTCGCCCAGAAGTGCACCCTGTGCTACGACCGCATCAGCGACGGCCTGCAGCCCGCCTGCGCGCAGACGTGCCCGACGACGAGCATCACGTTCGGTGACCACGCCGACATGGTGGCGCTGGCCCGCGACCGGCTGGCCGCGCTGCACGCCGAGGGCCGTACGGAGGCCCGGCTCTACGGGGCCAACCCCGACGACGGCGTCGGCGGGACCGGTTCGGTGTTCCTGCTGCTGGACGAG
>JAAYAS010000150.1 GCA_012719255.1 Microbacteriaceae bacterium
GAGCTCATCGAGCACGCGCCCGACCTCGCGCTCGTCGTCCGCGACGGCGAGGAGGTCGAGGTCGCGGCGACCGAGGTGCGGCCCGGCGAGACCGTCGTCATCAAGGCGGGCACCACCGTGCCCGTCGACGGCGAGGTGCTCGCCGGCGAGGCCGCCGTCGACGAGGCGAGCATCACCGGCGAATCGATCCCCGCCGCGAAGGGCCCCGGCGACCCCGTCTACGCCGGCACCGTGCTCACCGGCGGCTACCTCCGCGCGCGCACCGAGGCGATCGGCGGCGAGACCACCCTCGCCCGCATCATCCGCCGCGTCGAGGACGCGCAGGACGCGAAGGCCCGCACCCAGCAGTTCATGGACCGCTTCTCGAAGTGGTACACGCCGGCGATCATCCTGCTCGCGCTCGCGACCGGGCTCATCACCCGCGACGTCGAGCTCGCGCTCACGCTGCTCGTCATCGGCTGCCCCGGCGCGCTCGTGATCTCCATCCCGGTCGCCATCGTCGCCGGCATCGGCCGCGGCGCCCGGCGCGGCGTGCTCGTCAAGGGCGGCGAGCATCTCGAGCGGGCGGCGACCATCGACGTCGTCGCGGTCGACAAGACCGGCACGCTCACCGAGGGCCGGCCCCGCCTCACCGATGCGGTGCCGCTCGACGGCCGCACCACGGCCGACGAGCTGCTCGAGCTCGCGGCCCGCGTCGAGCTCGGCAGCGAGCATCCGCTCGCCCGGCCGATCGTCGAGGGCGCTCGCGAGCGCGGGCTCGTGCTCGCCGCCGCCGACGAGTACGCGCCGGTCGTCGGCCACGGCATCACCGCGCTGCTCGACGGCGACCGCGTCGTCGTCGGCAAGCCCGAGCTCATCGCCGCCGAGCTGCCCGGCACCGACCTCGCCGCTGCCGGCGCCGAGGTCGAGCGGCTCGGCGAGCTCGGACGCACCGCGATGGTCGTCGCAGACCGCTCGGGCGTGCGCGGCGTCGTCGCCGTCGCCGACACCGTGCGGGAGGGCGCCCGCGAGGCGATCGACGCGCTGCACCGGCGGGGCGTGCGGCGCGTGGTGATGCTCACCGGCGACCGGGCCTCGGTGGCGCGCGCGGTCGCCGCCGAGCTCGGCATCGACGAGGTGCGGGCGGGGCTGCTGCCCGACGACAAGCTCGAGGCGATCCGCGAGCTGCAGGCCGCCGGGCACCGCGTGGCGATGGTCGGCGACGGCGTCAACGACGCCCCGGCGCTCGCCACCGCCGACACCGGCATCGCGATGGGCGCGGCCGGCAGCGGCCTCGCCGTCGAGACCGCCGACATCGAGCTCATGCAGGACCGCCTCGAGCACGTCGCCGACGCGCTCGGCCTCGCCCGCGCCACCGTCGCGGTGATGCGGCAGAACATCGCGATCGCGCTCGTCACCGTGGTGCTGCTGCTCGCGGGCGTCTTCGCCGGCGGGGTGACCATGAGCATCGGGATGCTCGTGCACGAGATCTCGGTGCTCGTCGTCATCGTCAACGCGATGCGCCTGCTGCGCCACCGCACCGCCTGAGCCGCCGCCGCCGCGTGCGGCGGCAATCCGGACCCGGGTCCGTCGGAGCCGCGCTCCCAACCGCTCCGGCGGGCCCGGCCCCCGACCGGTACTTGCACCTGCAAGTACCGGTCGGGGTATGGGGCGCGGGGCGGGCGGCTACTCGAAGCGGACGGCGTCGAGGGCGACGGCCTCGTCGAGGCCGGCCTGGCGCTGCGCGAGCCGCACGTAGTTGCCGGCGTGCGGGATGAACCCGTCGCGCTCCTCGTCGGCGAGCGGACGCCGCTCCTTCGCCGGCACACCGGCGGCGAGCATCCCGTCGCCGATCTCGAAGCCCTCGAGCACGACCGCGCCGGCCGCGACGAGCGACCCCGCGCCGACGCGCGAGCGGCTGAGCAGCGAGGCGCGCATCCCGATCAGCGTGCCGTCGCCGACGGTGGTGCCGTGCAGCATCGCGGCGTGCCCGATCGTGACGTCGTCGCCGAGCGTGCACGGCGCGTCGGGGTCGACGTGCACGACGGTGCCGTCCTGCAGGTTCGTGCGCGCGCCGATGCGGATCGCGCCGGAGTCGCCGCGCAGCACGCAGCCGTAGAACACGCTCGAGCCGGGGCCGATCTCGACGTCGCCGATGATCGTCGCGTTCGGCGCGATCCAGGCGGTCGCGTGGATGCGGGGGAGCGTGCCTTCGAAGGGGAGGATGAGGGGTCCGTCGGTCATGGCGGCAGTCTCGCAGGTGCGGCTGGGTGCCCCGCCGGGGCGCGGCGGATGCGCGGGGCCGGCCGCGGCGGATGCGCGGCGCCCGGCCTCAGCGCGCCGTGCGCCCCGGCTCGGGCGGCAGCAGCAGCTCGCCCGTGACGATCGCGCCGTGCAGCGTGCGGCTCACCACGACGAGCCAGGCGCCGACGAGCGTCGCGTAGCTCGCGAGCGCCACCGCGGCGACGGCCGCGAGCCCGGTCTCGTGGGCGAGCGCCGCGAAGCCGGTGACGCAGGTGCCGACGGGGAAGGTGAACGACCACCACGCGAGCGAGAACGGCAGCCCGCGGCGCGCCTGCCGCGCCACGAGCAGCACGACGATCGCGAACCACAGCGACGCGAAGCCGAGCGCGACCACCGCGTAGGCGACGCCCGCCGCGTGCAGCGCGGCCCCGAGCGGCGCCGGCAGCAGCGTCTCGGCGGCGGTGCCGAGCGCGATCGACGCGGTCGCCGACTGCCCGAGCGGGCCGAGCACGCTCGCGAGCATCGGCACCCGCTGCGCCGGTCCGACGCCGAAGCGCAGCAGCCGGTGCCAGACGAGCCCCATCACGAACAGCGCCGGGATGATGGTGGTGCCGAACAGCATCGCGCGCACCACGAGCAGCGTCCGCTGCGCCTCGAGGCCGTCGAGCGCGCCGACGAGGCCGATGCCCACCGCCGACGACACCATCGGCGGCACGATCGGCATGAGCCAGCCGGCGAACGCCGCATCCGCCCCGTGCTCGTGCC
>JAAYAS010000151.1 GCA_012719255.1 Microbacteriaceae bacterium
CGGGCTCGGACGATCAGCCGCCGAGCGCCTGCTCCTCGCGCTTGCCCGCGAGGGTGAGCACGTCGTAGTTCGCGATGGTGTCGCCGTCCTGGTTGATGAGCAGCGCGTCCCAGACGACCTCGCCGTAGTCCTCCGACTCGCGCGGGGTGATGCGCTTCGCGGTGAGCTCGACGCGGATCGAGTCGTCGACGCCGATCGGCTTGAGGAACCGCAGGTTCTCGAGGCCGTAGTTGAGGTACACGGCGCTGCGGCCCGGGGCGACGAACAGACCCGCCGCCCAGCTCACGAGCAGGTAGCCGTGCGCGACGATGCCCGGGAAGAACGGGTTCGCCTCGGCGGCCACCGGGTCGGTGTGCGCGTAGAAGATGTCGCCGGTGGTGTTCGCGAAGTCGGTGATCTCCTGCAGCGTCGCCTGGCGCAGGTCGGAGATGAACGCGTCGCCGATCCGCAGCGTCTCGAGCGACTTGCGGAACGGGTGCACCGCGCCGTCGACGCCCTCGGGCGTCGCGTCGAACTTCTCGCAGCCGACGCGGTTCTGGTCGGCGCCGAGGTGCCACTCGCCGGTGACGGCGGTGAGCAGGTTCGGCGAGCCCTGCAGGGCGGTGCGCTGCATGTAGTGCTTCACGGCGCGGATGCCGCCGAGCTCCTCGCCGCCGCCGGCGCGGCCGGGGCCGCCGTGCACGAGGTGCGGCAGCGGCGAGCCGTGACCGGTCGTCGACTTGCCGTTCTCGCGGTTGAGCATGTGGATGCGGCCGTGGTAGCCGGCGATGCCGAGCGCGAGCTCGTTGACGGCGTCCATGTCGTAGCTGCAGATCGTGGCGACGAGCGAGCCGTCGCCGAGCGCCGACAGCTCGACCGCCTCGGCGAGCGAGTCGTAGCCGAGCACCGAGGTGACCGGGCCGAACGCCTCGGTCGAGTGGAGCACCTCGGCGCGGTTGTCGTCCCACTTCAGCACGACCGGCTCCATGAACGAGCCGGGTGCGTCCGAGCGCTCGTTCGAGCCGACCGCGATCGCGCCGCCGCCGGCGACGAGCCTGTCGACGGCCGAGCGCACGTCGGCGAGCTGCTCGGGCGAGGCGAGGGCGCCCATCGTGGTGCCCTCCTCGCGCGGGTCTCCGACGACGATCTTGTCGGCGATGCGGTCGCCGACCGCCTTCACCACGTCGTCGACGAGCGCCGCCGGCACGATCGCGCGGCGGATCGCGGTGCACTTCTGGCCCGCCTTCGCCTGGATCTCCTGCACGACGGTGCGCACGAACAGCGCGAACTCCGGGGTGTCGGGCGTCGCGTCGGGGCCGAGGATGGCCGAGTTCAGCGAGTCGGCCTCGGCGGTGAAGCGCACCCCGCCCTTGACGACGTTGTCGTGCGAGCGCAGCGCGTCGGCGGTCGACTTCGAGCCGGTGAACGCGACCATGTCGCGGTAGTCGAGGTGGTCGAGCAGGTCGCGGGCCGAGCCCGAGATGATCTGGATCGAGCCCTCGGGCAGAAGGCCGGACTCGAGCATGAGGCGCACGGCCTCTGCGGCGACGTAGCCGGTCGGCGTCGCCGGCTTCACGATCGTCGGCACGCCGGCGATGAAGGCGGGCGCGAACTTCTCGAGCATGCCCCAGACGGGGAAGTTGAAGGCGTTGATCTGGACGGTGACGCCGGGGATGCGGGTGTAGACGTGCTCGCCCATGAACGAGCCGTCCTTCGCGAGCACCTCGACCGGGCCGTCGGGGATGACGTTCGAGTTCGGCAGCTCGCGGCGGCCCTTCGACGAGAAGGTGAAGAGCACGCCGATGCCGCCGTCGACGTCGATGAAGTTGTCGACCTTGGTCGCGCCGGTGCGGGCCGAGATGTCGTAGAGCTCCTGCTTGCGCTCGCCGAGGAACTTCGCGAGCTCCTTGAGCTTCAGGGCGCGCTGGTGGATGGTGAGCGCGCCGAGCCCGTCGCGACCCGCGGTGCGGGCGTGCTCGATCACGGCGCCGGTGTCGAGCCCCTCGCTCGACACGCGGGCGACCAGCTCGTCGGTCGAGGCGTCGAGCACATCGGTCGCGCGAGCGCCCTCGGCCGGGGTCCACCACTCGCCGCAGACGTAGCTCGGCACGAATTCGGGGGTCTGCACTTCGGTCATCACTGTCCGTTTCGTCCTTCGCCGCGCTTCGCTGCGCGGTCGCATAGCGGAATACCCGACCGAGTGGTCGGGAATTGGATCCAGCCTACTTCACTACGCTAGGACGCGGCATCGAAGCCGCGAAGAGAATCCGGAGCATCCGCATGAGCGACACCCCCGAGACCCCCGCCGCCCGCCGCGACGCGATCCGCTACGAGCCGTGGCGCATCACCCTCGGCGAGCTCGACGAGCGGATGGGCGTCGAGATCGTCGAGCAGTCGATCGACCGGGTCGTCTGCCGCATGCCCGTCGCCGGCAACCGGCAGTCGCACGGCCTGCTGCACGGCGGCGCCTCGCTCGCCGTCGCCGAGGCGGTCGGCTCGTGGGCCGCGGTGATCCACGCCTCGACGCTCGGCAAGGTCGCCGTCGGCGTCGACGCGTCGGGCACGCACCACTCCTCCGCCCGCGACGGCTGGGTGCGCGTCACCGCCACCCCGATCAAGCTCGGGCGCACGCTCACCTCGCACGACGTCGTCGTCGAGCACGAGGAGACCGGCGAGCGGCTCTGCTCGTTCCGCATCACCAACGCCGTGATCGACCGGAAGATCCCCGGCCACGAGTACGTGCCGGTGCAGCCGGGCGAGTAGCTCCCCGCATCCGGGCCCCGCCGCCGGCGAGCGCGACGACGCCCGCACCGCCGATCCGGCGGGGCGGGCGTCGTCGTCGCGGGCTACGAGTTCGGCATCACCACGGCACGACCCGAGATCGTGCCGTCGACGAGCCGCTGGTAGGCGTCGAGCGCCTGGTCCATCGTGAACCGCTCGATCTCGGGCACGATCTGCCCGGCCTTGTAGAGCTCGACCACGTCGTAGAGGTCCTCGATGGTGCCCCAGTACGTGTTCGTGATCACCGCCTCGTAGGGGTTCGTGTAGAAGTTCCAGTCGACCGAGCCGCCGGCGATGCCGACGATCGTGATGCGGCCCTGCTGCGCGACGACGCGCTGCGCGAGCTGCATGGTCGGCGTGACGCCGACGTTGTCGAACACGGCGTCGACGCCGCGGCCGCCGGTGAGCTCGCGGATGCGGTCGGCCTGGTCGTCGCCGGCGGGGATGCCGATCGCGCCGTACTCCTCGGCCTTCGCGACCGCCTCGGGCTTCATGTCGGTGACGTAGACCGCCGCCCCGGTGATCGCCCTGAGGATCTGCACGGTGATGAGCCCGAGCCCGCCGAGGCCGATGACGAGCGCCGAGCGGCCGCCGCCGGCGAGCACCGGCAGCGAGAGCCGGATCGCGTGGTAGGGCGTGAGGCCGGCGTCGGCGAGCGGCGCAGCGTCGACGGGGTCGGCGTCGCCGAGCGGCACGAGGTTCGTGGCCGGCACGGTGATGTACTCGGCCATGCCGCCGTCGCGGCCGAGCCCGGCCGCCATGTAGCCGACCTCGGCGACGTTCTCGCAGTAGGTGTCCTGACCGCGGGAGCACGAGCGGCAGTGCTTGCAGCCGATGGGGCCGTAGATGAGGTAGGCGTCGCCTTTCTCGAAGCCGGTGACGCCGGGACCGACCGCCTCGACCCAGCCCGACGACTCGTGACCGAGCGTGTACGGCGGCTCGAGGAACGGCACCTGCCCGGCCTCGTAATCCTGGAACAGCGCGACATCGCTGTGGCAGGCGCCGGCGCCGGCGACCTTGAGCAGCACTTCGCCGGGTCCGGGCTCGGGGCGGTCGATGTCCTCGATGGTGGGGAACGTCTTCCAGGCGGTGTGGCGCACTGCGCGCATGGGGGTCGTCCTTTCGACGAGCGGTGAGGGGAGCCTTCCGCTCCGGGTCGCGGGCGGAATGGGGCGCCTCCAGGCTATTCAGCGCGGGCGACCCGCACCTGACCGTCCCCTGCGACGACGGCCGCACTCTCCCCCGGGCCGCGCACCGGCCCGGCGCGCCCGGGGCACGACGAAGGGCGGGGATGCGGCGCCCGCCGATCGGCGCGCACCGCATCCCCGCCCCGGGGCCGTTCGAGGCTACTCGGCCGAGTAGTCGTAGAAGCCCTTGCCGGTCTTCCGGCCGAGCTCGCCGCGCGCGACCATGTCGCGCATGAGCTGCGGCGGCGCGAACCGGTCGCCGAGGTGCTCGGCGAGGTACTCGGCGATGCCGAGGCGAACGTCGAGGCCGACGATGTCGGTCGTCTTCAGCGGGCCGGTCGGGTGCTTGTAGCCGAGCTCCATGGCGGCGTCGATGTCCTTCGCGCTCGCGACGCCCTCCTCGACCATCCGGATCGCCTCGATCGCGATCGCGACGCCGAGGCGCGACGAGGCGAAGCCGGGCGAGTCCTTCACGACGACCGGGGTCTTGCCGAGCAGCTCGACCCACTTCGGGGCCGCCTCGGCGATCTCCGGCGCGGTCTTCGCGGCGATGACGACCTCGATGAGGGTCGAGGCCGGCACCGGGTTGAAGAAGTGCAGTCCGAGGAAGCGCTCGGGGCGCTGCAGCTCGGCCGCGAGCGAGTCGAGCGAGATCGACGAGGTGTTCGAGGCGAGCACCGCGTCGGGACCGAGCTCGGCCTCGGCGCGGCGGAGCGCGTCGAGCTTCACGTCGTAGTCCTCGAACACCGCTTCGACGACGAGGTCGTTGCCGGCGAGCGCGGTGTAGTCGAGCTCGACGGCGAGCCGCTCGACGACCTCGTCGAGGTTCGCGTCGACGCCGCGGGCGATCGACTTCGCGACCGAGGCCTCGATGCGCTCGCGCGCGGCGGCGCCCGAGGGACCGTCGCGCTCAATGACGGTGACGGTGCTGCCGGCCATGAGGAACGCGTGGGCGATGCCGCCGCCCATGCGGCCGCCGCCGATCACTCCGACGCGGGCGGGGATGCTGTTGAGATCGGTCATGCCTGGTCCTTTCCGGTGGGGTTCTGCGCGGCCTGCGCCTCGCGGGCCGCGCGTCGGGCGGCGCGGGCGTCGAGGAAGCCCTGCATCCGCTCGAACTTCGCGTCGGACTCGAAGAGCATGCCCTGGGCGAGCTCGTCGATGAGCGGGTGCACCTCGCGCGGCGTGTGGAACACGGCCTTCGTGATGCGCACCGCGAGCGGGTCCTGCTTGCCGATGCGGTCGGCGAGCGCGTGCGCCGCGGGGAGCAGCGCGTCGACCTCGTGGATCTCGGTGATGAGCCGGCACTCGAGCGCCTCCTGCGCGTCGAGCTGGCGGCCCGCGAGCAGGATCTCCTTGGCGAGCGGCTCGCCGACGAGCTCGCGCAGGCGCCAGGTGGCGCCGGCCGCGGCCATGATGCCGAGCGCGGTCTCGGGGTTGCCGAAGCGCGCGTTCGGGGCCGCGATGCGGAAGTCGGCGGCGTAGGCGAGCTCGGCGCCGCCGCCGAGCGCGTAGCCCTCGATGGCGGCGATCACCGGCATCGGCAGCTTGGCGATGCGGTGGAAGATGCCGGAGTTGATGCCGGCGAGGGCATCGTCGCGGCGGCGCTCCTTGAGCTGGCCGATGTCGGCGCCCGAGGCGAACAGGCCGTTCGCGCCGGTGATGATGAGCACCTTCGGCGCGCGCTCGAGCTGCGCGCACACCGCGTGCAGCTCGTCGACCATCTGCTGGTCGATCGCGTTGCGGGTGGGCGCGTGGTCGAGCACGAGCTCGACGCGGTCGCTGTGCTCGGCGATGCGGATGCGCTGCCAGGGCTGGTCGGAGAGGGTCACTTCGTGCATCCCCGCCCTAGACGCGCTCGATGAGCAGGGCCGAGCCCTGGCCGACGCCGATGCACATGGTGGCGAGGCCCTTGTCGGCGCCCTCCTGCTCCATGCGGTTGAGGAGCGTGATGGTGATGCGGGCGCCCGACGAGCCGAGCGGGTGGCCGAGCGCGATCGCGCCGCCGTTGCGGTTGACGATCTCCTGGTCGAGGCCGAGACGGCGCATCGAGCCGAGCGACTGGGTGGCGAACGCCTCGTTGAGCTCGACGGCGCCGAGGTCGTCGACCGACCAGCCGGCGCGGGCGAGCACCTTCTCGGTGGCCGGCACCGGGCCGAGGCCCATGATCTCGGGCTCGAGGCCCGCCGAGCCGCCGGCGACGATGCGGGCGCGCGGGGCGAGGCCGAACTTCTCGATCGCGGCCTCCGAGGCGATGACGAGCGCCGAGGCGCCGTCGTTGAGCGACGACGAGTTGCCCGCGGTGACGACCGAGCCGCCGGCGACGACCGGGCGCAGCTTCGCGAGCACCTCCATCGTGGTGCCCTCGCGCGGGCCCTCGTCGGTGTCGACGACGGTGACGGCGCCCTTGCGGCCCTTCACCTCGACGGGCACGATCTCGTTGTCGAAGCGGCCCTCGCGGATCGCCGCGAACGAGAGCTCGTGCGAGCGGACGGCGAACGCGTCGGCGTCCTCGCGCGAGATGCCGTCGACGCGGGCGACCTCCTCGGCGGTCTCGGGCATCGAGAAGGTCATCTTGCCGTCGCGGTTCAGGTCGCCGCCGACGAAGCGCGGGTTCGGGAAGCGCCAGCCGATCGAGGTGTCGAACGCCTCGCCGGGCTTCGCCCACGCGGTCGAGGGCTTCTCGACGACCCAGGGGGCGCGGCTCATCGACTCGACGCCGCCGACCACGACGATGTCGGCGTCGCCCGAGCGGATCATCTGCGAGGCCGCGGTGATCGCGGTCATGCCCGAGGCGCAGAGGCGGTTGACGGTGTAGCCGGGCACCTCGATGGGCAGGCCCGCGAGCAGCCAGGCCATGCGCGCGACGTTGCGGTTCTCCTCGCCCGCGCCGTTGGCGTTGCCGAACACGACCTCGTCGGTCGCGGCGGGGTCGATCTTCGAGCGCTTGACGACCTCGCCGATGACGAGCGCCGCGAGATCGTCGGGGCGGACGGCGGACAGCGCGCCGCCGTAGCGGCCGACCGGCGTGCGGACGCCGTCGATGATGAAGGCCTCGGGCATGACAACTCCTTTGTTCCCGGACAGTGCGCTCCACTTTACTGTGGAACCGGTCAGTTTCTCGACCGGATGGGGAAATCCGGACGCTCGGGTCCGTGCACGGCATCCGCGGAAAACTCTAACGGCCAGGGATGCGGGATCCCTGGCCGTCAGCGTCGCTGCGATCGAGCGCTACTTCTTGGCGCCGCCGCGGGTGATCGCCTCGTAGATGGCGGTGACGATCACCGCGCCGATGAGGGCGAACAGCCAGACGAGCGGGTTGAAGAAGCCGCTGAGGTCGAGGTTGAACAGCAGGCCGCCGAGCCAGCCGCCCAGCACGCCGCCGATGATGCCGAGGATGATGGTGAGCCAGAGCGGGTGACGGCGCTTGTCCTTGGTGATCGCCTGCGCGATGAGCCCGACGACGAGGCCGATGATGATCCAGCTGATCCAGCTGAGGTCCATGATGTCTCCTAATCCGTGGTGGAGCTCGGGAGTCGAACTCGCCGGCGACGCGGTCCGCGCCGGCGGGCATTCACGGTACTCGATGCAAGCCCGCCGGCAGGAACAGCGCGATGAACCGTTACCGAATTGTCAGGGCTATATCCGCGCGCAGCGGCGGTCGGCGCGCGCTCAGCGCGCCTCGCCGGCCTCGGCCGCGGCGCGCCACGACGCCGCGTAGAGCGGCGCGATCGCCGCGCCGCCGAAGAGCACGCCGATGACGAACGTCCAGCTGAACGCCGCGAACGGATCGGCGCTCAGCGAGAGCAGCACGAAGCCGACGCCGAACCCGCCCGCGGCCGCGAAGCACGCATCCCCGAACGCGAGCACCGGCACGGCGCGCTCCGAGTAGCGCTTCTCCCCCGGCGCGAACCAGCGCAGCACGAGGTAGCCGAGCGCGTAGCCGATGCTGATCAGCGCCGACATCGCGAGCCAGGCGAAGAAGAAGGGCACGATGCCCTGCTGCGAGGCCCGCTCGCCGACGCCCGGCACGAAGCCGAGGAACAGCGGCAGCGAGCCGAGCCAGGCCGCGAAGCCGAACGCCGCGATCCGCAGCGCGCCCCGCCGCGGCGAGATGCGGATCGACCGCGCCCGCACCCGCGGCTCGCCGTCGTCGGCCGGCGGACGGGCCGGCGGCTCCTTCGCCATCGCGCGCCTCAGGCGTCGCCGTTGCAGCGCCGCGTCGCCTCGACGAAGCGGTCGAGGTGCGCGATCGCGCGGCCCGAGTCGATCGTCTCGCGCGCGATCGCGATCTTCTCGACGAGCCGGTCGCGGATCGGCCGCTCCACCGAGTCGGGGTCGACCGCGAGGTCGTAGGCGACCATGCCGGCCGCGGCGTTCAGCAGCACGATGTCGCGCACCGCGCCCTGCCGCTCGCCCGAGAGCGTCTCGCGGGCGATCGCCGCGTTCTCCGCCGGGTCGCCGCCGAGCAGCTCCTCCATGGGGTAGGTGCCGAGGCCGACGTCGCGCGGGTGGATGTCGTGCTCGGCGACGTCGCCGCGCGCCACCTCCCAGATGTGCGAGTAGCCGGTGACGGTGAGCTCGTCGAGCCCGTCGTCGCCGCGGAACACGAGCGCCGCCGCGCCGCGCGTGCGGAACACGCCGACGATGAGCGGGATCGCCTCGCGCTTCGCGACGCCGACCGCGCTCGCCTCGGCGCGGGCCGGGTTCGTGAGCGGGCCGAGGTAGTTGAACACCGTCGACACGCCGAGCTGCGAGCGCACCGGCGCCGCGTGCGCGAAGCCCGGGTGGAACAGGCTCGCGAACAGGAACGTCATGCCCGTCTCCTCGAAGACCTTCGCGAGGCCCTCGGTGGTCGAGCCGTGCACCGCGCCGAGCGCCGTGAGCACGTCCGACGCGCCCGACTTCGCCGAGGCGGCGCGGCCGCCGTGCTTGATCACCGGCACCCCGGATGCGGCGATCACCATCGACGACATCGTCGACACGTTCACGGTGCCGACCATGTCGCCGCCGGTGCCGACGATGTCGAGCGCCCACGAGGTGATGTCGATCGGGCGCGAGTGCGCGAGCACCGCATCCCGGAAGCCGACTACCTCCTCCACCGACTCGCCCTTCGCCCGCAGCGCGATGAGCCAGGCCGCGAGCTGCGCCTCGCTCACCTCGCCGAGCATCACCCGCTCCATCGCCCAGGTGGCCTCCGCCACGGAGAGGTCGTCGCCCTGGAGGAGCGACTCGAGCATGCGGGGCCAGGTGAGGTCGGTCATGGCTGCGAGTGTAGTGAACCGATCGGAACCGCTTGGGCGCGCCGTCGACTTGGCGAACCTGGGAAATCGGTAATAATGGGCTTCGTGACTTCAGTAACTCCTGCTTCGAGCGCACCGCGCGTACACCGTCCGAATACCGTCGCCATCGGCACGATCGTGTGGCTCGGTTCCGAAGTGATGTTCTTCGCGGGGCTCTTCGCGATCTACTTCACGCTCCGTGCGATGGCGCCGGCGCAGTTCCAGGCCGGCCACGACATCATGAACATCCCGTTCGCGACGATCAACACGCTGATCCTCGTGTCGAGCTCGGTCACCTGCCAGTTCGCGGTCATGGCCGCCGAGCGCGGGCAGAAGATGCGCGACGGCCGCAAGTGGGGCGCCGTGGAGTGGTTCTACCTCTCGGCGTTCCTCGGCTCGGTCTTCGTCTCGGGTCAGGTGTGGGAGTACGCGACGCTCGTCAGCGAGGGCTACGTCTTCAACCTCAACGCCTTCACCAGCGCGTTCTTCATGGCGACCGGCTTCCACGGTCTGCACGTGCTGGGCGGCATCATCGGCTTCCTCTTCGTGATCGGCCGGCTCTACGCCGTGCGCCGGCTCGGGAAGCGCGAGGCCTCGAGCGCGATCGCGATCTCGTACTACTGGCACTTCGTCGACGTCGTCTGGGTCGGCCTCTTCTTCGTCATCTACATCCTTCCGTTCATCGCGTAGCCGCCACCAGGAGTAGCTCCACATGTCCCTTGCAACGAAGCACCGGCCCCTTGCGAAGAAGTCCCGCAAGCGCGGCCGCCGCAACCCCCTGGCGACGGCAGCCCTCCTCGGCATCGGCCTGCTGCTGACCGGCGGCGCCTACGCCGCGGTCGATACCGTCACCGCCACCGCCGCCGAGGAGACCGTCGAGGTCGACATGGAGTCGACCGCCACGATCGAGAAGGGCGAGGCGCTCTTCAACGCGAACTGCGCCACCTGCCACGGCTTCGACGCCGTCGGCACCGAGAACGGCCCCAGCCTCATCGGCGTCGGCGCCGCCGCGGTCGACTTCCAGGTCGGCACCGGCCGCATGCCGATGCAGATGCACGGCCCGCAGGCCCGCCTCAAGCCCGTGCAGTTCACGCAGGAGCAGACGCTCGAGATGGCCGCCTACGTCGCCTCGCTGGCGCCCGGCCCGGCCATCCCCGACCGCGAGTTCCTCACGAACACCGCCGACGCCGACCTCGTGCGCGGCGCCGAGCTGTTCCGCATCAACTGCGCCATGTGCCACAACGTGGCCGCGGCCGGCGGTGCGCTCACCGAGGGCAAGTTCGCCCCGCAGCTGCAGACGGTCGACCCCGTGCACCTCTACGAGGCCATGGCGACGGGCCCGCAGAACATGCCGGTCTTCAGCGACACGAACCTCACCCCCGAGGACAAGCGCGACATCATCGCCTCGATCGAGTGGATGACCGACAACACCGCCATGGTCGGCGGCTACAACCTCGGTTCCGTCGGTCCCGTCGCGGAGGGCCTGTTCATCTGGGTCTTCGGCATCGGCCTCACGGTCGTCGGCGCCATCTGGCTCACCTCGCGCTCCAACTAGCAGCGCATCCCGACACCACAGCACTCGAACCATTTGACGCTTCACGATCCAGAAAGGGATACCCATGGCTGAAGACGAACGCGGCGGGGAGCTCCGTACCGCCAATTCGTCGGACCGCTCGGTGAGCGCCGGCTCGGCGATCCTGCCGGCCGACGGCTACGAGAACCCGGGACTGCCGCCGCACCACGAGCGTGTGACCGACAAGGACCCGACCAAGGAGAAGACCGCCGAGCGACTCATCGTCGTCGCGTTCTGGATCTCGCTCGCCTGCACCCTGTTCGCCACGGTCGCCTACTTCGTGTGGCCGATCGACCGGGCCGACATCACCACCGCGCGCGCGAACAACTTCTTCGTCGGCATCGGCATCGCCATGGGCATGCTCACGCTCGGCATCGGTGCGGTCGCCTGGGCGAAGTACCTGATGAAGGACACCGAGATGGTCGAGGCGCGCCACGAGACCCGCGGCACCCCCGCGACTCGCACCCGCGTCGCCGAGATCTTCGCGCAGGCCGACGAGGAGTCGGGCTTCTCGCGCCGCAAGCTGCTGCGCAACTCGCTCATCGGCGCCGTGCTCGCGCTGCCCCTCCCCGGCATCGTGCTGCTGCGCGACTTCTACAACGCGAACAACCGCAAGCCCGTCGAGCTCCTCCACGAGACGAAGTGGGATGCGGGCGTCCGACTCGTGCGCGACCCGTACGGCACCCCGATCAAGGCGTCGGACGTCACCATCGGCTCGGCCTTCCACGTGCTCCCGGAGACCCTCCTCGAGATGAAGGAGAACCACGAGCCCGGCTTCCTCGACGCGAAGGCGAAGGCCGTCGTGCTGCTCATGCGCCTCCCCGAGGAGCGCCTCAAGGAGCGCGAGGACCGCAAGAGCTGGTCGTACCACGGCATCGTGGCGTACTCGAAGGTCTGCACCCACGTGGGCTGCCCCGTCGCGCTCTACGAGCAGCAGACGCACCACCTGCTCTGCCCCTGCCACCAGTCGCAGTTCGACGTGACCGAGCACTGCAAGGTCATCTTCGGCCCGGCCGGCCGCGCGCTGCCGCAGCTGCCGATCACCGTGGATGAAGAGGGCTACCTCGTCGCGCAGAGCGACTTCCTCGAGCCCGTCGGCCCGACTTTCTGGGAGCGTCGTCATGACTACAACGTTTAAGGCACCGGTCGCCGAGGGCGGCGCGATCGCGAAGGCGTCGAGCTGGATCGACGACCGCACCAGCATCTCGGGCGCGGTCAAGGAGTTCGGCCGCAAGATCTTCCCCGACCACTGGTCGTTCATGCTCGGCGAGGTGGCGCTGTACAGCTTCATCGCCATCCTCCTCTCGGGCACGTTCCTCACGTTCTTCTTCGACCCCTCGATGGCGCACACGGTCTACAACGGCCAGTACCTGCCGATGAAGGGCATGGAGATGTCGGCGGCGATGGCCTCGACGCTCGACATCTCGTTCGACGTCCGCGGCGGTCTGCTGATGCGCCAGGTGCACCACTGGTCGGCGCTGCTGTTCGTGGCGGCCACCATGCTCCACATGGCCCGCATCTTCTTCACCGGCGCCTTCCGCAAGCCGCGCGAGCTCAACTGGATCATCGGCCTCGTGCTGTGGATCATCGCGATGCTCGAGGGCTTCTCGGGCTACTCGCTCCCCGACGACCTGCTGTCGGGCAACGGTCTGCGCATCGTCGACGGCATGATCAAGGGCGTCCCGGTGCTCGGCACCTGGATCTCGTTCTGGCTGTTCGACGGCGAGTTCCCCGGCGACATGATCGTCGGCCGCCTCTACTCGCTGCACATCATGATCCTGCCGGCGCTGCTCATCGTGTTCCTCGCGATGCACCTGCTGCTCATGGTCATCCACAAGCACACGCAGTGGCCCGGGCCCGGCCGCACCAACGAGAACGTCGTCGGCAACCCGGTCCTCCCGGTGTTCGCCGCGAAGGCCGTCGGCTTCATGTTCATCGTCCTCGGCATCATCTTCGCGATCGCGTCGTTCTTCCAGATCAACCCGATCTGGAACTACGGCCCGTACGACCCCTCCCCCGTGTCGGCCGGTACCCAGCCCGACTGGTACATCGGCTTCGGCGACGGCGCGCTGCGCCTCATCCCGCCGGGCTGGGAGATGCCGCTCGGCCCGTACACCGTCACGTGGGCGATCCTGGTGCCGTTCCTGCTCATGGGCATCTTCGTCATCGGCCTGTTCGTCTACCCCTTCATGGAGTCGTGGATCACCGGTGACAAGCGCGAGCACCACCTGCTCGAGCGCCCCCGCAACAACCCGACGCGCACCGCGCTCGGCGTCGCCTGGATGAACTTCTACGCGACGATGTGGGCGGCGGCCTCGTCCGACCTCATCGCGACGCACTTCCAGGCCGCGCTCGAGCACGTCATCCACGTGATGCAGTTCTGGCTCATCGGCGGCACGATCATCGTGTTCTTCGTCACGAAGCACTGGTGCCTCGCGCTGCAGCGCCGCGACCGCTCGCTGCTCCTGCACGGCGTCGAGACCGGCCGCATCGTGCGACTCCCCCACGGCGAGTTCCAGGAGGTCGAGCTGCCCCTCGACGAGACCGAGCGCTGGGAGCTCACGACGTACGAGCAGTACACGCCGATCGTCGCGCAGCCCGACCCCGAGACCGGCAAGGTCAAGGGCGGTCAGAAGCTCCGCCAGACGCTCTCGCGCTGGTTCTACTCCGACCGCCTCGAGCCGCTCACCAAGGCCGAGGTCGAGGCCGCCGTCGAGCACCACCACGGCCACGGCAAGGACGAGCTGCACTAGCCGCTCCCCTCGCCCGCCACGAGGAGCGCCCCGGACGATCCGTCCGGGGCGCTCCTCGTTTCCCGTTTCCGCCGGCAGTCGCCGCCGCAACCATTCCGACCGGTACTTGCAGAGGCGAGTACCGGTCGAAGCGAAGCTGCGCGCCGGACGCGCTAGACGGGGTGCGGGTAGTCGGCGAACGCCCGCTCGAACTCGCGCACCGCCACCGCCGGCAGCGCGTCGAAGCCCTCGAGCTCGAGCCGCCGACGCGCGCCAGTGCCGGCCGTGCGCCAGAGCCCCACGACCGTCCCCCGCCGATGCGCCGTCGGCGGGAACACGCCGTTGCCGCCCGGCACGATCCGGGTACGGTGCTCCGCCGCGACGATGAGGTCGCGATCCGGGTAGCCGAGCACGACCTCGTCGAACGGCGGCAGGAGCCGTCCGACGCCCGCCCCGCCATCCAGGAGGTCGCGGCGCTCCCGCAGCCCTGGCGGGCCCTGCAGCGCCTCTCCGAGGGCATCCTCGCCGTAGTGCTCGAGCCCGCGGGTCGCGACGGGCTCGACGCGGCGCACCCGGCCGAGCGGCAGCTTCGTCCACCAGTGGAAGTCGCGCAGGGTCGCCGGGCCGTGCCCGACGAGGTAGCGGCGCAGCCATGCGGCGATCGCCGCGTCCTCGTCGCCCCCGAATCGCGACTCGAGCGACCCGCCCGGCGGCAGGTGCCGGGCGGCGTCGACGACCAGCGCCTCGCCACCGCTGACCTGCCCGTAGGCGAGCACCCCCTGCACGATGAGCGTGTAGAGCGCGTGGTAGCGCTGGCCGCCCTCGAGCACGATGCCGCGCTCGGCGAGCGCGGCGATGAGCGCATCCCGGCCGAGCGCTCCGCCACCGGCCTCGAGCGCGGCCCGCGACGCCTCGGCGATCCGCTCGAGCAGCGCGTCGTCGAGGCCGTGCTCGGCGCGGCGCTTCGCGGCGCCGGCGAGCTGACGCTCGCGGGTGAGCGCGGTCATCCATTCGAGATCGTCGGCGGCGGTCGCGAAGAGCGTGCCGCGCATCGGGTAGCCGCGTACGAGCGAGCCGTCGGCGAACGCCGCGGCGACGGCGCGGGAGCGGGCGTCGCCGTCGCCATCGCCGGCGGCCGCATCCGGATGCAGGCGCAGCGCGAGCGCGGATCGCACGCCCCCGAGGTGCTGCCCTTGCGCGCAGCCGAGGTGCGCGGCGACCTCGGCCGGCGTCGCGAACGGCGTCGCGCCATCGCCGTGATCGACGAGCCCCTGGGCGATGATCCGGAGCTCTGCGAGCTCGCGGCGACGGGATGCGGGCAGGGCCGGTGCTGCGGCGCGTGCGGCGTGCATGGTCCGGATCGTACGCGGCTCGTGCGGGCGTCCGCCGTGCGCCGCTCGGGCCCGGGCCGGTGCCGGCTCCTGCCGAGCGCGATGGCTGCAGCGGCGACTCCCGGCCGAAATGGGCAGAGCGCGGAACGACGACGCCCCGCCTGCCGGAGCAGACGGGGCGTCGGACGGTGCGGGTTCCGCCTAGTGGCCGTAGCGGCCGCGGTAGAACTCGTAGACCCAGCCGCCGAGGGCGATGATGAGGAACGGCGCGAAGAAGAACGCCGGCCACCAGCCGAAGGCGATGCTGAGGAAGATGAGCCCGATGACGAGCGCGAGCAGGATCGGCCACAGCGACTGCGGCGCGAAGTGGCCGAGCTCCTCGTCGGCGTCGGCGATCTCGGCGTCGAGGCGGTCCTCGGGGAGGAGCTTCACCTTGAAGGGCTTCTCCTCGAGGCCGAGGTACCACGCGATGAACGCCGAGAAGGCGAACATCAGCGCGAACGCGACCGAACCGACCCACTCGATGCCCCGCTCGCCCGAGACGGACGTCCACCACACGTAGGCGATGGTCACGATGGCGTAGAAGACGGTGAGGGACCAGAGGATGTTCTTGGTGGTCTTCATCGGTGCATCAGGCCTTTCCGCCGACGGTCACCGGCTCGTCGTGGGCGCCGGGCGCTGCGAGCTCGGGGTGGTTGAGGTCGAACGCCGGGCGCTCCGAGCGGATGCGCGGGATCGAGGTGAAGTTGTGGCGCGGCGGCGGGCAGCTGGTCGCCCACTCGAGCGAGCCGCCGTAGCCCCACGGGTCGTTCACCGTGACCTTCTTGGCGTTGCGGGCCGTGATGAACACGTTGAGGAAGAACGGGATCATCGAGACGGCGAGGATGATCGCGCCGATCGTCGAGACCTGGTTCATCCACGTGAAGTGGTCCTCCGGCTGGTAGGTGAAGTAGCGGCGCGGCATGCCCATGACGCCGAGCCAGTGCTGCACGAGGAACGTCATGTGGAAGCCGACGAACAGCAGCCAGAAGTGCACCTTGCCGAGGCCCTCGTTGAGCATCTTGCCGGTCCACTTGGGCCACCAGAAGTAGAAGCCCGCGAACATGGCGTAGACGACCGTGCCGAAGATCACGTAGTGGAAGTGCGCGACGACGAAGTAGGTGTCCGACATCTGGAAGTCGAGCATCGGGGTCGCGAGGATGACGCCGGTGAGGCCGCCGAACACGAACGAGACGAGGAAGCCGAGCGAGAAGAGCATCGGGGTCTCGAAGGTGATCGAGCCGCGCCACATCGTGCCGACCCAGTTGAAGATCTTCACGCCCGTCGGGACCGCGATGAGCATCGTCATCAGGGCGAAGAAGGGCAGCAGCACCGAGCCGGTGACGTACATGTGGTGCGCCCACACCGAGGCCGACAGGGCCGCGATGGCGATGGTCGCGAGCACGAGCGTCTTGTAGCCGAAGATCGGCTTGCGGCTGAAGACCGGGAAGATCTCCGAGACGATGCCGAAGAACGGCAGAGCGATGACGTAGACCTCCGGGTGGCCGAAGAACCAGAACAGGTGCTGGTAGAGGATCGTGCCGCCGGTGTCGATGTCGTAGATGTGCGTGAGGAACACGCGGTCCATGAGCAGGCCGAACCAGGCGATGGTGAGCACCGGGAAGGCGAAGAGCACGAGGATCGACGTGATGAGCACGTTCCAGGTGAAGATCGGCATGCGCCACATCGTCATGCCCGGGGCGCGCATCGTGAGGATCGTGGTGATGAAGTTCACCGCGCCGAAGATGGTGCCGTAACCGGTGAGCGCGAGGCCCGCGATCCAGAGGTCGCCGCCGGCGCCCGGCGAGAACGTGGTGAGCGAGAGCGGGGTGTAGGCGGTCCAGCCGAACGACGCCGCGCCCTGCGGGGTGAGGAAGCCGAGCACCGCGATGATCGCGCCGAAGGTGTAGAGCCAGTAGGCGAACGCGTTGAGTCGCGGGAAGGCGACGTCGACGGTGCCGATCTGCAGCGGCAGCAGCGCGTTGGCGAAGCCGGCGAACAGAGGTGTCGCGAACAGAAGCAACATCACGGTGCCGTGCACCGTGAACAGCTGGTTGTACTGCTCCTTCGTCGGAATGATCTGCATCCCCGGAGCGAACAG
>JAAYAS010000152.1 GCA_012719255.1 Microbacteriaceae bacterium
AGCAGGCCCCGCATGGTCAGGAAGGCGCGTACGGCCAGCAGAGTACGTACGGTGCGCAGGGCACCTACAGCGAGTAGAGCTCCCACGGCCAGCCGAGCACATACGGCCGGCAGGGCGCGTACGGCCGGCAGGGCGGGTACGGCCGGCAGGGCGGGTACGGCCAGCAGGGCGCCTACGGCCAGCAGGGCGCTGCCGGCCAGCAGGGCACCTACGGTCAGCAGGCCTCGTACGGTCAGGAGGGCGCGTACGGCCAGCAGCGCGCTGCCGGCCAGCAGGGCACTTACGCCCAGCAGGGCACCTACGGTCAGGGCCCGCATCCCACCGCCCCCGGCGGCCCCGGCGCGCCGAAGCGCCGGCGCGGTCGGCTGCTCGCGATCATCGCGGCGGTCGTCGTGGTGGCGCTCGGGCTCGGCGGCTGGGGCGCTTGGGCGTTCTTCTTCAGCAAGGCCCGCGGCGCGTCGTCGCCCGAGGCCGCCGTCGAGCGGGCGCTCGCCGCCACCGCCGGCTTCGACCAGGTCGGCACGTTCTTCGCCTTCGCCCCGAGCGAGACGCAGATGCTCCGCGACGGCGTCGAGCGACTGCTCGCCTCCGGCTACGGCGAGCCTCCCGAGGACACCGACATCCCGTCGATCCAGGACTCGCTGAACGAGCTCAGCGACGCGCTCGACGTGCGGCTCGAGGACTTCGAGTACACGACCGAGCCGGTCGCCGACGGCGTCGAGATCGTCGCCATCGAGGAGGGCCGCATCGTGTTCGCCGGCGAGCAGAGCGCCGTCGACGACGCGGTGCGCGACCTCGTGCTCGGCTTCACCTACGAGAGCGAGATCCAGGCCGGCGCCTCGGTCGAGGAGGCCATCGAGCGGGCCGAGCTGCGCGCCGACTACTCCGACAGCGGCATCCGGGTGCCGGCGACCTTCGACCTGCGCACCGGCTGGGACGACGGCAGCGGCGGCGGCCTCGACGAGCCGCTGCGGCTCGTCGCCGTGCACGAGGGCAGCGGCTGGTACGTCAGCGTCGTGATGAGCGCGGTGCAGCGCGCCGTCGACACGCAGAACGCGACCGGCTACGGCGACCCGGTGCAGCTGCCGGGCGACGAGCTCGTCGACGCGACCCCCGCGGCGACCCCCGAGGACGCCGGCAAGGAGTTCGCCGACGCGATCATGACCGCCGCCGACTCGGTGTTCTCGGACCGGGGCCGCCCCGGCGTCGAGGCGATGGGGCTGCTCGCCTCGCCCGAGCGGCGCATCGCCTCGCTCTACCTGCTGCCGCTGCTCGAGGAGTTCCAGGAGAGCAACGCCCTCCGCGCCGGGGCCGACGAGCCGCTCGACTGGAGCTCGGCCGGCGGCTTCCGCGCCTTCGAGTACGGCGGCAAGACCATGGTGCTCCCCGAGGGGTACACCATCACCGCCGACGGCTCGACCATCGAGTTGGACGGCTACTGCTTCCGCGCCGACGGGGGCTCGCGCGACTGCCTCAACGACGAGAAGTGGTTCCGCGAGCTCGGCCTCGACCGCCTCGGCCTCGTCGTCGTGCGCGAGGACGGCGGCTGGGTCGTGAGCGTCTTCGAGACCACCGGCATCGTCTTCGACACCGCCCTGATGCGCTACCTCGAGCTGCGCGACGCCGGCGAGCTGCACCTGCTCGAGCGCTGATCGCCGGCGCGGGCCCGCGATGCGGCGCCCGCGCCGCGGAGGCCGGGCCGGGGATGCGCATCCCCGGCCCGGCCTCCGCCGTGCTCAGCGCATGGTGTCGAGGATGCGGGTGACGCCCTCGACCGAGGTGCGCGGGTTCACCACCGCGAAGCGGGTGATCGGCTCGCCGCGGTGGCTCGAGGTCGTGACGAACCCGAGCTGCTCGTCGAGGAGCCGCTGCGACCACTCGTCGTACTCGGCGCGTCCCCAGCCGAGGCGGCGGAACGCGACCACCGACAGCTCGGGCTCGACGACGAGCTCGAGCTCGGGGCGCGACCGCACGACCTCGCCGATCTCGTGCGCCACCCGCACGCACTCGCGGATCGCATCCCGGTACGCCCCGAGCCCGTGGGTCGCGAGCGAGTACCACAGCGGCAGGCCGCGGGCCCGGCGGCTCAGCTGCACCGCGAAGTCGGAGGGGTTCCAGTCGTCGCCCTCGAGGGTGTCGAGGTAGCCGGCCTTCTGCGTGTGGGCGAGCCGCGCGCCGAGCGGGTCGCGGTAGAGGAGCGCGCAGGCGTCGAACGGCGCGAACAGCCACTTGTGCGGGTCGACGATGAGCGAGTCGGCCGCCTCGATGCCGGCGAACAGCGGCCTCAGCTCGGGCAGCAGCGCCGCGGCGAGGCCGTAGGCGCCGTCGACGTGGAGCCAGAAGTCGAACTCGCCCTTGAGCGCCGCGATCGAGGCGACGTCGTCGACGATGCCGAGGTTCGTGAGCCCGGCGGTCGCGACCACCGCGAACACCGCGTCCCCGTGCTCGGCGAGCAGCGGCCGCACCGCCTCGCCGTGCAGGCGCCCGTCGTCGTCGACCTCGGCGACCGCGACGTCGACGTCCATCACCTCGGCCGCCGAGCGCACCGACGAGTGCGACTCCTCGCTGCAGATCACCACCCAGCGGGCGGGCCGCTCCCGGCCCTCGGCGGCGAACGCGCGCCGGCGCGCATCCCGCGCCGCGACGAGCGCCGAGAGGTTGCCGATCGTGCCGCCCTGCACGAACGCCCCGCCGGCCTCGGGCGGCATGCCGTACTCGTCGGCGAGCGCCCGGAGCACCTCGTTCTCGGCGAACACCGCCCCCGAGCCCTCGAGCCACGAACCGGCGTACACCGACGACGCCGATACGACGAGGTCGAACGCGATCGACGCCTTCGACGGCGCGGACGGGATGAACGCGAGGAACTCGGGGTGGTCGACCGTGAGGCAGGCCGGCGCGAGCACGTTCTCGAACATCGCGAGGGCGCGGCGGGCGCCGATGCCGTCCTCGGTGATCGAGCCGGATGCGAGCCGGCGCAGCTCGCGCTCGGGCTGCGGCTTGTCGAGCGGCACGTCGTCGAAGATCAGCCGGCGGCGCGAGTAGTCGATGACGTTGTCGACCATCGCGAGCAGGTCGGGGGAGTGGTCGTGCATGCGCTGCGGCGGGTGGCCGGGCGATGCCGAAGAGATGCTCATCGTCGAGCGCTCCTTTCATGGGGAAGCCGCCGCAGTCTAGCGCCGACCGCTGGGCAGACCGGTCGCCGTGCAGGTTCGTCGACGGGGTGGGCTCAGGGTGCGGGCTGGGGGTGCTGGGGCGACGAATCTGCACGGCCTCGGGGAGCGAGGGCAGCGGGACGGGACACGCCCGCGGGACGCGCGACACGCCCGGGTTGCACGAACTCGATGGGCCGGTCTACAATTCTTGAGTTCAGCATTCCGAACGTGCTGCCGTGTCGTCGACGCGGCGGCAGGCGTCCGGATCACTGCCGAGTCCGTGTGCGACCGCCCAGCAGGCGCAGGTCGCACCACCGGCAGCAGAGCACGGCTCCGGTGGAGGGGCCGCGGGGCAGCGCTCCGAGGACCTCCGCCGTCACATCAGCCTGAGCGCGTCCGCGCGCTCCGGGCCGGTGAACTTGACAGATACACAGTGGTGCACTCCAGCTGCCTCGCAGTCCAGGTTGTGCAAGTGAGGCCGGAACCGGCCGTCAACGAACGCCATCACGGCAAGAAACAGGAGCAGGACATGGCGGGACAGAAGATCCGCATCCGACTGAAGTCGTACGACCACGAGGTCATCGACAACTCCGCGCGCAAGATCGTCGACACGGTGACCCGCGCGGGCGCCTCCGTCATCGGGCCCGTCCCGCTGCCGACGGAGAAGAACGTGGTGACGGTCATCCGCTCGCCTCACAAGTACAAGGACAGCCGCGAGCAGTTCGAGAAGCGCACCCACAAGCGTCTGATCGACATCGTCGACCCCACGCCGAAGGCCGTCGACTCGCTCATGCGACTCGACCTCCCGGCCGACGTCAACATCGAGATCAAGCTCTAGAGGAACTCATGTCTACCGCTACCAAGACGTACAAGGGCGTGCTGGGCACCAAGCTCGGCATGACC
>JAAYAS010000153.1 GCA_012719255.1 Microbacteriaceae bacterium
GAGAACTGTGTCTAGAAGTGGACGTGCTGGCGCCACCCTTGCCGGTACTGCCCTCCTCTTCATCCTCGTCCTAACGCCGACACAGGTTGCCGGCGCATCGACCGACTGCGGAACGGGGGGACTGTTCGCAGGAAATACCTGCGTCTCTACTGACGGTGAGTCCGTCCTCCTCGATGAGACCCGCACCGAAGTCGACCCCGCCCCCTACTCCGGCGATCCCTACCACTACGACGACACCCAGTCCGGCCCGGTCGACCCCGCCGACCCCGGCCACAACTGCATCCGCATCGACGATGGACGCTGCTTCAACGGCGTTTTCCCGACTTCGCCCGTCGACCCCGGTGCCCCTGCGCCGCCGGTGATCACCACGGTCACGAGCCGCGATCTCGCCGACTTCACCCCCGCCGCCGCGACGCTGCGGATGGAGCCCGGCGGCTGGGCGATCCTCGATCAGCCCGCGAACTTCTGGGTCGACGCGTCTCCGCACCAGCAGCACGGCACCCTCTTCGGTCGCCCGGTCACGATCGACTTCGCCCCGTCGTCGGTCAGATGGGACTTCGGCGACGGCAATGCCTGGACGACCGACACCACCGGCGCGAGCTGGGCCGACCTCGGCATGCCCGAGCTCACGAGCACCGCGACGAGCAACATCTACACGCAGCGCGGCCGGTACACCGTCACCGCGACCATCCGCTGGTCGGCGATCGTCCATATCGACGGCCGCACGATCCGCGTCACCGGCGACGTCACCACCACCGCGACCTCCGCCGAGTTCGAGCTCTACGAGCAGAAGACCGTCCTCGTGCGCCCCTAGACCGAGCGCTCAGCGCAGCGAGCAGCCCGAGGTCAACCGCGCAGGCAGTCGATCCGCCCCCGCACGAGCCGCTCCACCGCATCCAGCCGCGGCAGCCACGGCAGCGCGAAGTCGACCGAGCGCGACGCGCCGAACACCGCATCGGCGTCGACCCACGCCCAGTCGTCGACCTCGCCGGGCTGCGGCACGACCTCGCGCACCGCGTCGATCTCGACGACGAACAGGTCGAAGAGCTTCGCCGACTCGCGCACCCGCGACAGCGGCGCGAACCCGGCCACCGGCAGATCGATGCCGGTCTCCTCGGCGAGCTCGCGCCGGGCCGCGAGGACGCCCGACTCGCCCGCGAGCGCGCTGCCGGCGGGGAACTCCCAGCGGCCCGCCCACGACTTGCCCGGCGCCCGCCGCGTCACGAGGATGCGGCCGTCGCCGGCGATCACGCAGGTGCCGACCACGAGGTGGTACTCGCCCGGCCCGAACTCCGGCGCCGACCGCGGCGTCACCCGGCCGAGCGGCGCGCCGTCGGCGTCGACGACCTCCCAGAGCTCCTCGAGCATCCGCGCACCTCCCACCGATCGCCACGATCGCGCTTCTACTGTGGACGCTACGCCCTGACCGAAGGGAGCGCGCCCATGACACCCCGCCGCAACGCCATCGCCGCACCCATCCGCCGCGCCGCGAGCGCCGCCGCGCTCATCGCCGCGCTCGTGCTCGCCGGATGCACCGCCGACCCCGCGCCGCCGCCGCCGACCGAGCCCGGCTCGAGCCCCGCCACCACGACCGCCGCCCCGCCCGCCGGCACCGCCGAGCAGAGCGGCCCGAACGGTCCCCTCGACCGCACCGACGTCGAGGTGCTCGCCACCGGCCTCGACGCCCCGTGGTCGATCGCGTTCGCCGGCAACCCGCTGATCAGCCAGCGCGACGACGCCCGCATCCTCGAGCTGCTCCCCGACGGCACGACCCGCCCGATCGGCACGGTGCCCGACGTCGTGCACGGCGGCGAGGGCGGCCTGCTCGGCATCGCGCTCGACTTCGACGGGCGCCTCTACGCCTACTCGACCGGACCCGACGGCAACCGCGTGCAGCGCTTCGAGCTCACCGGCGAGCCCGGCGCCTACGGCCTCGGCGACCCCGAGACGATCATCGACGGCATCCCCGCCGCGTCGACCCACAACGGCGGCCGCATCGCGATCCGCCCCGACGGGCATCTCTACATCGCCACCGGCGACGCCGGGCAGCCGCAGCTCGCCCAGGATCCGTCGAGCCTCGCCGGCAAGATCCTCCGCGTCACCCTCGACGGCGACGTCCCCGACGACAACCCGATCGCCGGCTCGCCGGTGTGGTCGCTCGGGCACCGCAACGTGCAGGGCCTCGCCTGGACGCGCAACGGCACGATGTACGCCTCGGAGTTCGGCGCGAGCACCTGGGACGAGCTGAACATCATCGAGCCGGGCGGGAACTACGGCTGGCCCGAGGTCGAGGGCGCCGGCGGCGACGAGCGCTTCATCGACCCGGTGCAGCAGTGGGCCACCGCCGACGCGAGCCCGAGCGGCATCGCCATCGTCCCCAGCAACGAGCTCGTCATCGCGAACCTCCGCGGTCAGGTCGTGCGCGTCGTGCGGCTCGGCGACCCGACGACCTCCGAGGAGTGGTTCGCGGGCGAGTTCGGCCGCATCCGCGACGCCGTCACCGCGCCCGACGGCAGCGTGTGGCTCCTCACGAACAACACCGACGGCCGCGGCTCCCCGAGCGCCGACGACGACCGCATCATCCGCATCGGCTACGAGCACTGACCGCCCCGCCCGCGCCGCGGACCCGGCCGCATCCGTGCCGCGGACCCGGTCCCCCGCGTCGCCCTGCACCCATCCGTGCCGCGGACCCGATCCCCCGCCTCGGCGCCCCGCTCCTCGCCGCCGATCCGTTCCCCGGCCTCGCCAGCCGGCCCCGGCACCGCCCGGGTCTCCGTTCCGGCCCGATCCTGCCCGCGGCGTACCCTGGAGGCACCATGTCCGACACCTCCACGATCGCCGCCGTGCTCTCACCGGCGCAGTGGCGGGCCCGCGAACGGGCGCACGCCGCCCGCGCCGACGACCTCACCGCCACCTACCGCGAGCACCGGGCGCGCGGCGAGCGGCACGCGATCGACGACTTCCTGTTCACGTACTACTCGTACAAGCCGGCCTCGCTGCGCCGCTGGCACCCGGGCATCGGCCTCGCCCTCGGCGACGGCGCCGACCCGGATGCACCGGGCCCGCACCCGGGCGCGAGCGCGAGCACCGGTGCGGACGCGGTGGGCTCGGATGCCCCTGCCGTCGCGGATGCGCAGGACTTCGGTCCGCGGTCGGAGACGGTTGCGTCGCATCCGGATGCGCCCGCCGACGCGGATGCGCAGGGCCCGCTCCCCTGGCACGGCGCGCGCTGGTACCGCACGCACGCCGACGGCACGGTCTCGGTCGACGCCGAGGCGTTCCTCGCCGCGCGCGGCGATCTCGTCGACCGCATCGAGGCGCTGCTGCGGGCGGTGCTCGATCGGGCGCCGCGCTTCGCCTGCTTCGGCCTGCACGAGTGGGCGATGGTGTACCGCGACGAGCGCCGCCACCCCATCCCGCTTCGGCTCGGCCGTCGCCGCACCGACGAGGTCGTCGAGGCGCACGACATCGCCTGCTCGCACTACGACGCCTACCGCTTCTTCACGCCCGCCGCCGCGCCCCGCAACGAGCTGCGGCCGACGCGCGAGACGCAGTGCGGGCTCGAGCAGCCCGGCTGCCTGCACGCGAACATGGACCTCTACAAGTGGGCGGTGAAGCTCGGTCCGCTGGTGCCCGGCGAGCTGCTGCTCGACTGCTTCGCGCTCGCCCGCGAGATCCGGTGGACCGACATGCAGGCCTCCCCCTACGACGTGAGCGGCTTCGACGTGCCGCCGATCGCGATCGAGACGCCCGCCGGCAAGGCCGAGTACGTGCGGCTCCAGCGCGACTACGCCGAGCGCGCCCAGGCGCTGCGCCGCCGGCTCCTCGACGTCATCGGCGCCGCCCGCGCCGAGGCCGCCGCCGCCTGACGCCGCCCGCCGCCTGACGCCGGTCGGCCGCACCGCCGCATCCCGACTCCACCGGGAGAGTCGGCATCCATCCGTCGACTCTCCCGGGAGAGTCGGCATCTGCCGCTCGACTCCCCCGGGAGAGTCGGCAGACACGGCTCGACTCTCCGCGGAGAGTCGGTGCGCCCGAATGGAGCCGCCGCGCAGAGTCGGTGAAACGCGTCAGAACGGTCGATTACGGAGGTGCTGACGCGCCAGACCGACTCTCCCGGGAGAGTCAGCACCCGCCAACCGACCCTCCCGGGAGAGTCAGCACCAGCCCCGCACTCCCGGAATCCGCAACGCGCCCCACCCGGCCGAAGCCGAGCGGGGCGCGCAACGAGCGGACGAGGCCTAGACCTCGAGCACGTCCTTGCGGTGCGGCACCACCGAGGGGTGCACGCCGCCGAGCTGCTCGATGACGCGGACGACCTGCTTCGAGTAGCCGTACTCGTTGTCGTACCAGACGTAGAGCACGAGCTTGTTGCCGTTCGCGATGGTCGCGAGGCCGTCGACGATGCCGCAGCGCTCGTGGCCGACGAAGTCGGTCGAGACGATGTCCGGGTCCTCGACGTAGTCGATCTGCTGGCGCAGGTTCGAGGTGAGCGACACCTGGCGGAGGTACTCGTTGACCTCTTCGCGGGTGACCTCCTGGCCGAGCTCGAGGTTGAGCACCGCCATCGACACGTTCGGGGTGGGCACGCGGATCGCGTTGCCGGTGAGCTTGCCGGCGAACTCGGGCAGCGCCTTCGCGACGGCCTTCGCGGCGCCGGTCTCGGTGAGCACCATGTTCAGCGTGGCGGCGCGGCCGCGGCGGGCGCCCTTGTGGAAGTTGTCGATGAGGTTCTGGTCGTTCGTGAACGAGTGCACCGTCTCGACGTGGCCGTGGTTCACGCCGAACTTGCGGTCGAGCGCGGCGAGCACGGGGGTGATGCCGTTCGTGGTGCACGACGCCGCCGACAGGATCTTGTCGTCGTCGGTGATGTCCTTGCTGTTGATGCCGAACACGACGTTGCGGATGTCGCCCTTGCCGGGGGCGGTGAGCAGCACGCGCTTGACGCCCTTCGCCTGCAGGTGCTGCGAGAGGCCCGCCTCGTCGCGCCAGCGGCCGGTGTTGTCGACGACGATGGCGTCGTCGATGCCGTACTCGGTGTAGTCGACCGTGGTCGGGTCGGACGAGTAGATGACCTTGATGAGGGTGCCGTTCGCGAGGATCGCGTTGTTCTCGGCGTCGACCTCGATGGTGCCGTTGAAGGGGCCGTGCACCGAGTCGCGGCGGAGCAGGCCCGCGCGCTTGACGAGGTCGTCGTCGCCGTTCTTGCGCACCACGATCGCGCGCAGGCGCAGGCCGGGGCCGGTGTTCGCCTGGTCGATGAGGATGCGGGCGAGGAGGCGCCCGATGCGGCCGAAGCCGTAGAGCACCACGTCGGCGCCGCCCGACTCGGTGTTCGCGGGCTGCACCTCCTTGAGCTGCTCGCCGAGGAACTCCGCGATGTCGCCGCCGTTCTGCTCCTGGTAGAGGTGCGCGAGCGCGCCGAGGTCGACCGAGGCGGTCTCGAGGTCCATCTTCAGCAGTTGCTCGAGCAGCTGCGTCGTGAGGGCCATGTCGATCTCCGCGCCGTGGTCGCGGCGAGCAGCGGTGTGCGCCTTGATGACGTCGATGGCCGAACGGTTGATGAGGCGGCGGCCGTGGATCGAGGTGACGATGTTGTGGTCGCGGTACAGCTCCGAGACGAGCGGGATGAGCTTCTCGGCGGCGGCGACGCGGTCGAACCACTCGGCCTGCGCCTGTACGTGCTGTTCGGTCATGTTGGACATCCCTCCGTTGGGTCCAGATGGGCGGCGTTCGCATGCGAGGATGCGCATCTGCCAGCTTAGCCCGCCGGGGTGGCGCGAGGATGCGCGCGACCTGCGTTCCGCCGGCCGCGCATCCCCGCCTCCGGGCCGCGCCGCTACTTGCGCTTGCGGCGCTCGCGCACGCGCATGTTCACCTGCACGGGGGTGCCGGCGAAGCCGAACACCTCGCGCAGCCGGCGGGTGACGAAGCGGCGATAGCCGGGGTCGAGGAAGCCGCTCGTGAACAGCACGAACGTGGGCGGCCGCGTCTGCGCCTGGGTGGCGAACAGGATGCGGGGCTGCTTGCCGCCGCGCAGCGGGTGCGGGAAGGCCTGCGCGAGCTCGGTGAGGAAGGCGTTGAGCTTGCCGGTGGGGATGCGGGTGTCCCAGGAGTCGAGCGCGGTCTCGAGGGCGGGCACGAGCTTCTCGAGGTGGCGGCCGGTCTTCGCCGAGATGTTCACGCGCGGCGCCCAGGCGACGTGGGCGAGGTCCTGCTCGATCTCGCGCTCGAGCATCCAGCGCCGCTCGTCGTCGAGCTCGTCCCACTTGTTGAAGGCGAGCACGAGGGCGCGGCCCGATTGCAGCACCATCTCGACGATGCGCACGTCCTGCACGCCGATCGGCTCGGTGACGTCGAAGACGACGACGGCGACCTCGGCCTTGTCGATCGCCGAGGCGGTGCGCAGCGATGCGTAGAAGTCGGCGCCCTGCTGCAGGTGCACGCGCTTGCGGATGCCGGCGGTGTCGACGAAGCGCCACATCCGGCCGCCGAGGTCGACGAGCTCGTCGACGGGGTCGCGGGTGGTGCCGGCGAGGTCGTTGACGACGACGCGCTCCTCGCCGGCGGCCTTGTTGAGGAGGCTCGACTTGCCGACGTTCGGGCGGCCGACGATGGCGACGCGGCGGGGTCCGCCGTACTCCTGCTTCGCGACGGCCGACTCGTCGGGCAGCACCGCGAGCGCCGCGTCGAGCAGGTCGGCGACGCCGCGGCCGTGGAGGGCCGAGACGGGGTGGGGCTCGCCGAGGCCGAGGCTCCAGAGGGCGGCGGCGTTCGGCTCCTGCACGAGGTCGTCGATCTTGTTGGCGACGAGCAGCACGGGCCGGTCGGTCTTGCGCAGCAGCCGCACGACGTGCTCGTCGGTGGCGGTGGCGCCGACGTTCGCGTCGACGACGAAGAGCACGGCGTCGGCGAGCTCGATGGCGATCTCGGCCTGCTCGGCGACCGAGCGGTCGATGCCGCGGGCGTCGGGCTCCCAGCCGCCGGTGTCGACGAGCGTGAACCACCGGCCGCCCCATTCGGCCTTGTAGGTGACGCGATCGCGGGTGACGCCGGGCACGTCCTCGACGACGGCCTCGCGGCGGCCGAGGATGCGGTTGACGAGCGCCGACTTGCCGACGTTCGGGCGGCCGACGACGGCGAGCACGGGCAGGGCGGGCAGCGCGAACACGCCGTGCTCGTCGACCTCGGCGGCCTCGAGCACGGCGAGGTCGTCGTCGTCGAGGTCGTAGTCGCCGAGGCTGCGGCGGAGCATGTCGGCGCGCTGCTCGGCGAGGTCGTCGTCGATGGCGCGCACGCGCTCGGCGAAGCCGTCGCCGGCGTCGCCCGTCGCGTAGCCGAGCTCGGCCTCGAGGGCGCCGTCGCCGGCGCCGAGCTCGGGCTCGTAGGCGGGCTTGTCGGGGTGGATGTCGTAGCCCTCGTTCGGGCTGCTGGTGTCGTTCATCGGGGGCTCCCGGTTCGGATCAGGTCGATGACCGCGGCGATCGACTGCTCGAGGTCGAGGTTCGTGGTGTCGAGCTCGACGACGCCGTCGGCGGCGGTGGTGAAGTTCACGACGGTGCCGTCGCGGGCGTCGCGGGCGGCGACCGAGGCGGCGACGGCGGCGGCGTCCTCGCCGGCCTTCTCGGCAAGGCGTCGGCGGATGCGTGCGGATTCGTCGGCGGTGAGGAGGATGCGCACGGGCGCGTCGGGGGCGACGACGGTGGTGATGTCGCGGCCCTCGGCGATGATGCCGGGGGCGTCGTCGCCGAAGAGCAGCTCGCGGAAGCGCTCGTTGACCGCCTCGCGCACCCGGAGGTTCGTGGCGACGTGCGAGACGACCTCCGAGATCGCGGTCTCGCGGATCGCGGCGGTGACGTCGACGCCGTCGACGCGCACCCAGCGCTCGTCGGGGTCGACCGACAGCTCCCAGGCGGCGAAGAAGTCGGGCAGCAGCGCGACCACCGCATCCCGGTCGGCGAGGTCGGCGCCGCGGCGCAGGCCGTACCAGGCGAGGGCGCGGTACACCGAGCCGGTGTCGAGCAGGTGCCAGCCGAGGCGGCGGGCGGCCTCGCGCGAGACGGTCGACTTGCCCGAGCCCGAGGGCCCGTCGATGGCGACGACGGTGTTCTGCTGCGGTGCGGTCATTGCGCGACCCTCCATCCGAGTGCTTCGAGCTCGTCGACGAGGCGCTGGCGCACCTCGGGCACGACGCTGATCGACGCGAGGCCGATGTTCGCGCCGGGCGAGTGCTCGAGCGAGATCTCCTCGACGTTGATGTTCGCGGCGCCGATCTCGTTGAACAGCCGCGCGAGCTGGCCGGGGCGGTCGTCGACCATGACGGTGACGACCGAGAACGTGCGGCGGCCGCCGTGCTTGCCGGGAAGCCGCATGACGCCCTCGTTGCCGGCGCGCATGTGCTCGGCGATGCGCCGGCGGGCGCCGGGGGCGTCGGGCGCGTCGAGCGCGTCGGCGAGCTCGCCGAGGCCGCCCGCGAGCTCGCGGAGGATGCGGGCGACGCGCGGGCCGTTCGCGGTGAGGATCTGGCCCCACAGCGCGGTGTCGCTCGCGGCGATGCGGGTGACGTCGCGCAGGCCGCCGCCGGCGAGCGACGAGGCGCCGACCTCGTCGCCGAGGAGGAGCCCAGCGACGCCCGACGAGACGAGCTGCGGCACGTGCGAGACGAGCGCGACGGCGTCGTCGTGCTCGTCGGCGGTCATCGCGACGGTGGTCGCGCCGAGGTCGAGCGCGAGGCCCTCGATCTCCTGCAGCGCGTGCACGGTGGTGCGCTCGTGGGTGGCGATCACCCACGGCCGGCCGATGAAGAGGTCGGCGCGGCCGGCGAGCGGGCCGCCGGTCTCGCGGCCGGCCATCGGATGCGAGCCGGTGTAGCGGGCGAGGTCGGCGCCGTCGGCGCGCAGCGCCTCGAGCGGCGCGGCCTTGACGCTCGCGACGTCGGTGACGATCGCGTCGGGCCAGGCGCGCAGCTGCTCGGCGACGACCTGGGCGGTGACGTCGGGCGGCACGCAGACGACGACGATGCGCGGGGTGTCGCCCTCCGAGGCGGTCGACGCGTCGAGCGCGGTGGCGACCCGGCCGGCGCCGTAGTCGGCGGCGAGGTGCATCGCGGCGGGCGAGGCGTCGTGGAGCAGCACGTCGACGTCGAGCCGGCGCAGGCCGAGCGCGACGGAGGTGCCGAGCAGGCCGGTGCCGACGACGAGCACCGGCGAGAAGGTGCGGGTGGGGGTCATCGGTATCCTCCTGACCGTCGGTCGCGACGATGGCCGCGGCCGGAGTGGCCGCCGCCCCGCTTGCCGCGGTCGGCGCGGTCGCGGTAGGCGTTGCCGCCGTCATCACCGTAGCGCCGCTCGCCGCCGCGCTGGGCGCGGTCGTCGCGTCCGCCGCGGCCCCCGGCGCCGCGCTGCTGGTCGCGGCGGTCGCGAGCGCCGGATCCGCTCCGCTCGCCCCGGCCCCGCTCCGATCGGCCCCGTTCGTCGCGAGCGCGCTCGCC
>JAAYAS010000154.1 GCA_012719255.1 Microbacteriaceae bacterium
CGAGCGAGATGTTCACCTTGCCGGGGGCGCGGGCGATGACGGGGCGGACCATGCCACCCAAGCTAGCCGTCGGCGGATGCGAGCCGGATGAAGTCGGCCGCCGCGAGCTGCTCGCCGCGGGCGGTCGGGTCGATGCCGGCCGCCTCGCAGGCCGCCGACGCGGCGGCCGCGGAGCCGCCGTAGGCGGGCGCGAGGGCCTGCCGGAGCATCTTGCGGCGCTGCCCGAACGCGGCGTCGACGAGCTCGAACATGCGCCGCCGCAGCGGCTCGTCGCCGAGCGGCGCGTCGTGCGCCTCGAAGGCGACGAGGATCGAGTCGACGTTCGGCACCGGCCAGAACACCTTGCGGCCGACGAGCCCGGCGGTGCGCCAGCGCCCGTACCAGGCGGCCTTCGCGCTCGGCGCGCCGTACACCTTCGAGCCGGGCTCGGCGGCGAGCCGCTCCCCCACCTCGCGCTGCACCATGACGACGCCGCGGCGCAGCGACGGCACCCGCTCGAGGAGGTGCAGCAGCACCGGCACCGACACGTTGTACGGGAGGTTCGCGACGATCGCGATCGGCGCGCCGGGCACCTCGTCGACGCGCAGCGCATCCGAGACGATCACCTCGAGCGAGTCGGCGGCGGCCGGCGCCATGAGCTCGACCGTGCGCGGCAGCTGCGCGGCGAGCCGCTCGTCGATCTCGATGGCGGTGACCCGCGCGCCCGCCTCGAGGAGGGCGAGGGTGAGCGAGCCGAGGCCGGGGCCGACCTCGACGACGTGCTCGCCGGCGGCGATGCCGGCGGTCGCGACGATGCGCCGCACCGTGCCGTGGTCGTGCACGAAGTTCTGGCCGAGCTTCTTCGTCGGGGTCACGTCGAGCAGTGCCGCGAGGTCGCGGATCTCGGCGGGGCCGAGCAGCCGCGCGGCCGGCTCGTCGGCGCTCATGCGGCGCGCTCCGCGAGCCAGGCGCGGCGCGCCTCCGGCTCGAACGGGCCGTAGAGCCCGAGCGTGTTCTCGGCGATCCGCGCGGCGAGCGCATCCGCGTCGGCGCCGAGGTGCTCGGCCATGAACCGCACCGTCACCGGCACGAGGTAGGGCGCGTTCGGGCGGCCGCGGAACGGGATCGGCGTGAGGAACGGCGCGTCGGTCTCGACGAGCACGAGCTCGCGCGGCAGCACCTCGAGCGCCTCGCGGAGGTTCGGCGCGTTCTTGAAGGTGACGTTGCCGGCGAACGACACGAACCAGCCCTCGTCGGCGGCGATGCGGGCGAGCGCGGCGTCGCCCGAGAAGCAGTGGAACACCGTGCCGGCCGGTGCGCCGACGCGCCGCAGCGTCGCCACGACGTCGTCGTGCGCCTCGCGGTCGTGGATCTGCATCGGCCGGCCGAGCCGCTTCGCGAGGTCGATGTGCCGCTCGAACGACTCGAGCTGCGCGCGGAGGTTGTCGTCGCCGCTCGTGCGGTAGTAGTCGAGCCCGGTCTCGCCGATCGCGGCGACCCGCTCGTCGTGCGCGAGCGCCTCGATCTCGTCGAGCGCGGCCTCGAGGCCGCCCGCCGCGGCGAGCCGCGGGGCCTCGTTCGGGTGGATCGCGACCGCCGCGAGCAGCCGCGGCTCGCGGTTCGCCGCCTCGACCTGCCAGCGGCTCGAGGCGACGTCGCCGCCGACGGTGATCGCGCCGGCGATGCCGGCCCGCGCCGCGAGGTCCATGTGCTCGACGACGTCGAGGCCGACCTCTCCGTCCTCGATCTCGAGGTGCGTGTGGTTGTCGTAGCAGAGCGCGCCGAGCGGCTCGGGCACCTCGGGGTACTTCAGCTCGCGCCGGTGGCCCGTCTCGGCGACCGGGTCGCGGCGGTTCGGATGCGGCTGCGCGAGCATGCTAGGCGTCGGTCGTCTCGGCCGACTCGACCCGCGGGAAGAGCGCGTCGAGCTCGCCGACCCGGCCGGTCGAGCGCCACTCGAGGGCGTCGGCGATGCGCTGCTGCGCGAGCTCGCCCTCGGCGCCGATCGCGGCCCAGAGCTTCTCGGTCGCGACCGGGATCACCGGGTGGAGCAGCACGGCGAGCGCGCCGAGGCCGCGCACCGCGGTGTCGAGCACGGCGGCGAGGCGGCCGCGGTCGGCCTCCTGCTTCGCGAGCACCCACGGCTGCTGCTCGGTGATGTAGAGGTTGAGGCCGTCGACGAGCTTCCACACCTCGGCGATCGCCTGGTCGATCGCGAACCGGTCGATGGCCGCGTCGGAGTTCGCGATCGCGGTGCGGGCGAGCTCGAGGATGCGCTCGTCGTCCTGGTGGCGCTCGATGCCGCCGGGCAGCTCGGCGTCGAAGTACTTCCGCACCATCGCGAGCACGCGCGAGGCGAGGTTGCCGAAGCCGTTCGCGAGCTCGGCGTGGTAGCGGGCCGAGAGGTCCTCCCACGAGAACGAGCCGTCCTGGCCGAAGTGGATCGCGCGCATGAAGTAGTAGCGGAACGCATCCGCCCCGAACTCGTCGGTGATCTGCTGCGGCGGGATGCCGGTGAGCTTCGACTTCGACATCTTCTCGCCGCCGACGAGCAGCCAGCCGGTCGCGAACACGCGCTTCGGCGGCGCGATCTGCGCGGCCATGAGCATCGCCGGCCAGATCACCGCGTGGAAGCGGAGGATGTCCTTGCCGACGACGTGCTGGGCCGGCCAGCGGCGCTCGAACTCGCCGTCGTCGTCGCCGTAGCCGATCGCGGTGATGTAGTTGAGCAGCGCGTCGAACCACACGTAGACGACGTGCGCGTCGTCCCACGGCACCTTGATGCCCCAGTCGAAGCTCGTGCGCGAGATCGACAGGTCGTGGAGGCCCGACTTCACGAAGCTCACGACCTCGTTGCGGGCGCTCGCCGGCTGGATGAAGTCGGGGTTCGCCTCGTAGTAGTCGAGCAGCGGCTGCTGGAAGTCGCTGAGGCGGAAGAAGTAGTTGCGCTCGGAGAGCAGCTCCATCGGCTTCGAGTGGATCGCGCACACGAGCTGGCCCTCGTTCGCGCCCTCGCCCGGCACGATCTCCGACTCGGGCTTGAACTCCTCGCAGCCGACGCAGTAGAGCGCCTCGAACTCGTCCTCGTAGATGAAGCCGGCGTCGTCGAGCTTCGAGAGGAACTTCTGCACCCGCACCTCGTGGCGCTCCTCGGTGGTGCGGATGAAGTCGTCGTTCGAGAGGTTCAGGGTGTCGAGCAGCGGCTTCCACGACTCCTCGACGAGCTTGTCGGCCCACTCCTTCGGGGTCACGCCGTTCGCCGCCGCCGAGCGCATGATCTTCTGCCCGTGCTCGTCGGTGCCGGTGAGGAACCACGTGTCGGTGCCCCGCTGGCGGTGCCAGCGGGCGAGCACGTCGGCCGCCACCTCGGCGTACGCGTGCCCGATGTGCGGCACGTCGTTGACGTAGAAGATGGGGGTCGTGACGTAGAAGGAATCGCCGGAAGCCATGAGCGCCAGTCTAGCCGCGCGGATGGCGCCCGCTTGCGCCCCGTGACGGCCCGTGACGCGCCGCCCCGCGCTCAGCCGCGCGCCGCGAGCGCCGCCTCGTAGAGATCGCGCTTGCCGAGCCCCGTCTCCTCGGCGACCGCGCCCGCCGCGTCCTTGAGCCGCATCCCGCCCGCGACGAGCTCGCGCACCCGGGCGAGCGCCGCATCCGGGTCGGCGGCGCGCGCGGGCGCGCCCGCGACGACGAGCACGATCTCGCCGCGCACGCCGTCGGCCGCCCACTCGGCGACCTCGGCCGCCGGGCCCCGCACGACCTCCTCGTGGAGCTTCGTGAGCTCGCGGCACACCGCGACGAGCCGGTCGGGATGCGCGGCGGCGAGCTCGGCGAGCGTCGCGCCGAGGCGGTGCGGCGACTCGTAGAACACGCTCGTGCGCGGCTCGTCGGCGAGCGCCGCGATCGCGCGGGCGCGCTCGCCGGCGCGGCGGGGCACGAAGCCCTCGAAGCAGAAGCGGTCGGTCGGCAGGCCCGAGATCGCGAGCGCCGTGATCACCGCGCTCGGCCCGGGCGCGCTCGTCACCGTCACCCCCGCCTCGTGGCAGGCGACGACGACCGGGTAGCCGGGGTCGGAGATGCCGGGCATGCCGGCGTCGCTGACGAGCACCACGTCGTGCTCGGCCGCGAGCGCGGCGATCGCCTCGGCCTGCTCGCGCTCGTTGTGCTCGTGCAGCGGGACGAGCCGCGGACGGGCGTCGACCTCGAGCAGGCGCAGCAGCTTCGCGGTGGTGCGGGTGTCCTCGCAGGCGACGACGTCGGCCGCGGCGAGCACCTGCACGAGCCGGCGGCTCGCGTCGTCGAGGTTGCCGATCGGGGTGCCGGCGAGGATCAGCATCGGGTCACTTCCATCCGGGGAGCCAGTGTGTGGTCGACCAGTACCACTCGGGGATGAGCACGCCCGTCCACACCGGGCCGAACCAGAGCGAGACGAGCGCGACGAGGCCGAGGAACGCCGCGAGCACCGTCATGATCGGGCCCCGCTGGCGGCGGTCGTCGCGCGGCGAGCCGGCGATCACCTGCAGCGCGAACGCCGCGGCGAGGAGCATGAACGGCAGCCAGGCGATGACGTAGAAGTGGTAGATCGAGGTGCGGCCGGTGACGAGCCACGGCAGCCAGCCCGCGCCGTAGCCGACGAGCAGCACCGCGTACCGCCAGTTCGGGCGCACGAAGGCGTAGAGCAGCACGAACACGATCGCGATCGTGCCGAGCCAGAAGATCAGCGGGTTCGACAGCGAGGTGATCGCGGTGACGCACCGGTCGGCGAGGCAGGCGGGGGTCTCGGCGCCGGTCGTGTACTCGTACGAGAACGCCGTCGGCCGCAGCAGGAACGGCCACTCGTAGGCCGGCGAGATGTACGGGTGGTCGCCGTGCAGGCCGCCGTGGAAGCCGAACGCCTGCGCGTGGTAGTGCCACAGGCTCTGCAGCGGCGCCGGCACCCACGACAGCGGCGCATCCCAGGCGTGGTCGGGGTTCGCGGCCCACTGCCGGTAGTAGCCGCCGCTCGTGCTCAGCCACCCCCACCAGGTCGCGATGTAGACGGCGATCGCGAGCGGGATCGTGAGCAGGAACGACGCCCAGCTCTGCCCGAGGAGCGCCGCCGGCAGCCAGCCCTGGATGCCCGCCTCGCGCCGGGCCGCGGCGTCGAAGCCGAGGCTGAGCAGGCAGTAGGCGGCGAGCCACACCGCGCCCGACCACTTGATGCCCGTGGCGAGCGCGAGCGCCACCGCCATCGCGACGAGCCAGGGGCGCGCGAGCAGCACCGGGCCCCCGATGAGCGGCGTCCCGGGCCCGTGCTTCGCGCGCCAGCGCTCGGGCCAGGCGAGCATCTGCCGGCGCTGCTGCTCGCGGTCGAGCAGCAGGAAGAGCGTGCCGAGCAGCACGAAGAACATCAGCAGGCCGTCGAGGATCGAGATGCGGCTCGTCGCGATGGCGTGGCCGTCGATGGCGAGGAAGCCCGCGGCGATCGCCGCGAGCGCGATCGAGCCGAACAGCCGGCGGCCGACGAGGTAGAGCAGCGGCACCGCGAGCGTGCCGAGCAGCGCGACCGCCGCGCGCCAGGCGTAGGCGTGCTCGGGGCCGAGCAGCTGCATCCCCCAGCCGATGAGCAGCTTGCCGAACGGCGGATGCACGACGTACGCGGGCTGCTCGGGATCGTAGGCGCCGACGTCGCCGGCGGCGAACGCCTCGCGGCCGCCCTCGTCGGGGAAGCGCGCCTCGTAGCCCTCGTTGACGAGGGTCCAGGAATCGAGCACGTAGTACACCTCGTCGAACACGAGCCGGTGCGGGTCGCCGAGGCGGATGAACCGGATCGCGGCGGCGACGAGGGTGAGCACCGCGACGATCGCCCACTCGAGCCGGCGGCGGCGCGCGGGGGTCGCGGTGGCGCGGGCCCAGAGGTCGTCGGCCCACGAGCCGCCCGGCGGCGCGAGCCGGTGCGCGCCGGTGCGCTGCTGCGCGGATGCGGGGGTCGCCTGGGTCACCCGGCCATCGTAGGCGCTGGGCG
>JAAYAS010000155.1 GCA_012719255.1 Microbacteriaceae bacterium
CAGCGCAGCACGAGCGCGTCCGGCTGGATGCCGAGCCCGCGCAGGGTGGCCACGGAGTGCTGGGTGGGCTTGGTCTTGAGCTCGCCGGACGGGCCGATGTACGGCAGCAGCGACACGTGCAGCGAGAAGACGTTGTCCCGGCCGACCTCGTGCCGGACCTGGCGGACGGCCTCGAGGAACGGCAGCGACTCGATGTCGCCGACCGTGCCGCCGACCTCGGTGATGACCACGTCGACGCCGTCCTGGTCGTCGGCCATCGCGAGGATGCGCGCCTTGATCTCGTTGGTGATGTGCGGGATCACCTGGACCGTGTCGCCGAGGTACTCGCCGCGCCGCTCCTTGGCGATGACGGTGGAGTACACCTGGCCGGTGGTGGCGTTCGCACTGCCGGAGAGCTCCACGTCGAGGAAGCGCTCGTAGTGGCCGATGTCGAGGTCGGTCTCGGCGCCGTCCTGCGTGACGAACACCTCGCCGTGCTGGAACGGGTTCATCGTGCCCGGGTCGACGTTGAGGTACGGGTCGAGCTTCTGCATCACGACGCGCAGGCCGCGCGCGGTGAGGAGATTGCCGAGGCTGGCGGCGGTGAGGCCCTTGCCGAGCGAGGACACCACCCCGCCGGTCACGAAGATCTGCTTGACCGGGGCTTCCAGCTCGAGGGAAGCGGCTGCTGCGGGAGTGTCGTTCACGGAATTCGATCCTAACCCAAGGGGAGCCGGTCACGCGGTCGCCGCGGCGGCGGCGCGGCGCAGCAGCTCCTCGGCGTGCGCGCGGCCCGACTCCGAATCGGTGAGCCCCGACAGCAGCCGGGTCATCTCGTCGACGCGGGCGGCCGCGTCGAGCTCGACGATCGACGAGGCGGTGACCTCGCCGTCGCTGGTCTTCTCGATGCGCAGGTGGTGGTCGGCGAACGCGGCGACCTGCGCGAGGTGGGTGACGACGATCACCTGGCTGGTGCGGGCGAGCCGCTGCAGGCGGGCGCCGATCTCGAGTGCGGCGGCGCCGCCGACGCCGGCGTCGATCTCGTCGAACACGAGCGTCGGCACGGGGTTCGCGCCGGCGAGCGCGACCTCGAGCGCGAGCATCACGCGGCTGAGCTCGCCGCCCGAGGCGCCGCGGCCGAGCGGGGCGGGGTCGGTGCCCGGATGCGGGCGCAGCAGGAACTCGACCCGGTCGCGCCCGTGCGCGCGCACCTCGTCGCCGGGGGTCACCCGCACGTCGAGGCGGGCGTCGGGCATGGCGAGCGCGGCGAGCTCGCCGCTCACCTCGTCGGCGAGGCGGCCGGCGGCCGCGGTGCGCAGCGCGCTGAGCCGGTCGGCGGCGTCGGCGAGCGCGGTGGCGGCCTCGGCGATCTCGATCTCGAGGGCGGGGATGCGGGTGTCGTCGCCGGCGAGCTCGAGCAGGCGGGCGCCGGCCTCGCCGGCCGCCGCGAGCAGCTCGTCGAGGTCGCGGCGGTGGGCGCGCTTGAGCTGCTCGAGCGCGGCGAGCCGCTCGTCGAGCGCCTCGAGCTCGCCGACGCCGTCGGTGTCGAGGTCGGCGAGGTAGCCGGCGAGCTGGGTGGCGAGCTCGTCAATGGCGTAGTCGAGGTCGATCGCGGCCTCGGCGGCGGCGTCGAGCGAGGGGTCGTGGCGCAGGGCGCGCTCGACGGTGGCGCGCACCTCGCGGCTGAGCCCCCGCATCCCGCCGCCCGGCAGCTGCTCGCCGGCGAGCAGCTCGTGGGCGCCGCCGATGTCGGCGCGCAGCTGCTCGCGGTGGCTGAGCCGCTCGATGCGGCCGAGCAGGGCGGCGTCCTCGCCCGATTCGGGGGCGACGGCGTCGACCTCGTCGACGAGCAGCCGCAGCTCCTCGCGCTCGGCGGCGCGGGCGTCGGCGCCCTCGCGGAGCCGGTCGAGCTCGCGCCGCTTCGCTGCGAGCGCGGCGTGCCGCTCGGCGACCTCGTCGCGCAGCGCCGCGGCGGCCTCGCCGGCGAACGCATCGAGGGCGTCGCGCTGGGCGGGCTCGGCGACGAGGCGCAGCTGCTCCGACTGGCCGTGCACGGCGACGAGCCGCTCGCCGACCTCGGCGAGCCGGCCGGCGGGCACCGAGCGGCCGCCGAGCCAGGCGCGCGAGCGGCCGGTGGCGGCGACCTGCCGGGCGATGACGAGCTCGGCGCGCTCGGCGCCGCCGTCGTCGAAGCGGTCGAGCTCACCCCCGGCCTCGTCGACGATGCCGGCGACGGGTCCGTCGGGGTCGATGACGAGGTGGCCCTCGACCTCGGCGCGATCGGCGCCGCGGCGCACGGTCCCGCCGGCGGCGCGGCCGCCGAGCAGCAGTCCGAGGGCGGTGACGACCATGGTCTTGCCCGCGCCGGTCTCGCCGGTGATGGCGGTGAAGCCGGGGCCGAGCGGCAGCCGAGCGCGATCGATGACGCCGAGCCCGCGGATCTCGATGTCGTCGAGCATCTAGCGCGGCCCCCGCCAGCCGACGATCGGCAGCTGGAACTTCTTCACCAGCCGCGTCGTGAACGGGGCGCGGTGGAGCCGCGCGAGCTTGACCGGCTGCGCCGAGCGGGTGGCGGTGACGCGGGTGCCGGTCGTGAGGTCGACCTGGCGGCGGCCGTCGAGCCAGAGCACGGCGTCGGCGCCGTCGCGAGGGCGGATCTCGACGGCGAGCACCGAGTCGGGGGCGACGACGATCGGCTTCGCGAACAGGGCGTGTGCCGACACCGGCACGAGCAGCAGCGCCTCGACCTGGGGCCAGACGACCGGGCCGCCGGCCGAGAACGAGTAGGCGGTCGAGCCGGTGGGCGTCGACAGCAGCACGCCGTCGCAGCCGAAGCTCGACAGCGGTTCGCCGTCGACGTCGATGACGACGTCGAGCATCCGCTCGCGGTTGCCCTTCTCGACGCTCGCCTCGTTGAGCGCCCAGCCGCTCGTGCGCGAGCCGTCCTCGGCCTCGACGGTGAGGTCGAGGGCGAGCCGCCGCTCGACGTCGTAGTCGCGCTCGATCACGCGCTCGAGCACGTAGGGCAGCGAGTCGCGCTCGCTCTCGGCGAGGAAGCCGACGTGGCCGAGGTTGACGCCGAGCACCGGCACGTCGCCGGGGCGGGCGATCTCGACGCCGCGGAGGATCGTGCCGTCGCCGCCGAGCACCATCACGAGCTCGCAGTCGGCGATGGCGCAGTCGACGCCGAGGCGCTCGACGCATGCGGGCAGGCGGTCGCCGAGCTGGTCGCGCAGCTCGTCGTCGATCGACGACTCGATGACCGGCACGATGCCGCGCTCGCCGAGGAGCCGCAGCACGGTGATGCTCGCGTCGATCGCCTCCTCGCGGGCGAAGTGGCTGACGACGAGGATGCGCCGCGGCTGCTGGTCGCGCGGTGCTGCGCTCACTCCCGACCTCCTTCGGCGACGGCGCCGGTGACGACCACGGCGCGGATGCGATCCTCCCATTGTGGCCGATGCCGGCTGTCCGTCGCCCGCTCGTCGCCGTCGACGTCGCGCACCGGCCGGAACCAGGCGAGGAACTCGCGGTTGCCCCGGGTGCCGGTGATCGGCGAGGGTGCCACGCCGTGGAGCCCGAGGCCGAGCTCGCCCGCCTCGCGGACGACGTCGACGACGGCGTCGGCGGCGACCTCGCGGTCGTGCACGATGCCGCCGCGCACGTGCGGCCGGCCGACCTCGTACTGCGGCTTCACGAGCACGACGACGTCGTCGGCGTTCGGCACCGAGTCGATGACGGCCGGCA
>JAAYAS010000156.1 GCA_012719255.1 Microbacteriaceae bacterium
CGCGAGCGCGAGGAGCTCCGGTGAGAACCGGCGGACGAGGCCGATCGCGAGCGGCAGGCCCGGGTCCCGAACCGCGCTGAGCTCCGTGATCGCCGATGAGGCATCGCCGCGGCCGTGGTGGGCGAGCGCGAGGACCGCGAGCCGCGAGGCCTCGGCCTGCGGCAGGTGGCGGGTGTGCGTCGACGCGGACCGCGCGAGCTGGATCGCCCTCGCGTGCGCCCCGCCGCCGACCGCGGTGAGCGCGAGCAGCACCTTCGTGCGCCACATCCGCTTGTCCGCGCCCTCGAGCAGCTGCTGCGCACGGCCGACGGCGCCGGACAGCAGCGCGTCGAGCGCGAACTCCATCGCGAGGACGCTGCCGGTGAGCCCGGCCCCGGGCAGCTGCGCGAGCTCGGCGTCCTCGATCTCCTGCAGGCGGCGCCGAGCATCCTCCCGCCGGTCCGCGAGGATCCCGAGGTAGCCGATCCCGACGACGTGGAGCGGCCACAGCTCGTGCATCTGCGCGATCGACGTCGAGCTCGCCTCCTCGAAGGCGAGCTGCGCCTCCTCGCGCGGCCGCAGCAGCGCGACGACGAGCCGCTCATCCGTGTCGAGGATTTCCTCGACCCAGCTCTGCGTCCGGGGCACCTCGCGAGCCCGCTCGAGGTGGAGCTGCGCTCGCCGCGGGTCGCCGTAGAGCGCATGGATCATGGCGCTGCGCACGAGCGCATCGCGGGTGAGGAATCGCAGCGCCGTCGGCAGCGGCGGCACGAGCGACTTCTCGAAGAGCGCGAGCGCCTCCGCCTGCCTCCCGGCGAGCATCCCCGAGATCGCGGTCTGCACGAGCGCGAACGTCCGCTCGCCCCGACCGCCCTCCATGAGGAACGGGACCGCGGCGGCGACCGCGCGCAGCCGCCGCATCATCGTGAATGCGCGGACCGGGTCCCCCGCGAGCCTCGCCTGCGTCGCCTGCCCGAGCGTGATCCCCTGCTCGAAGCGCTTCATCCCGCCGTGGACGGCGACCTCCTGCGTGTCGGCGCCGAGGTCCGAGTCGAGCGCCGAACCCGACAGAATGCGCAGCTGCGCGTGCGCGGTCGGGTGGCGTCGCAGCTTCGCGTGCGGCACCGCGGCGAGCATCGCGTACGACTCGCTCGGCGGCACGGTGAACCAGAACTCGAGCGGGTGCTTGGCGACGAGGTCGCCGAGCACCGTGAAATCGGCGCGCCGGAACGCGTCGCGCGCGAGCGCGGCGACGTCGGGACCGGCATGGTCGGTCACGGCCACCCCTCCAGGCCATCGTCGGGTGCGATGCAGGGGCATTGTAGCGGGGGCCGAGCGCATGCCTCGGAGTCACCAAGCGTCACATTCACCCGCCGCCCGGTCTCCCGTCCCACAATCGAAGCACGCCGCCCGGCGTACCGCGGGGGGGGGCGAGACGGAAAGGTGAGCACATGAGCGAGACAGCGACCAAGCCGGGCGTCGTGAGCGCCGAGTGGGTGGCCGAGCACCTCGACGACCCGAAGGTCGTCATCCTCGAGGTGAGCGAGGGCCGGTCGGACAGCGGCGTGACGAAGTACGCCGACGGCCACATCCCCGGGGCGATCGAACTCCTCTGGTACCGCGACTTCGTGCAGCGTTTCACCCGCGACCTTGCGACCGCCGAGCAGATCACCGAGCTCCTCCAGGCGGCCGGCGTGAACGACGACTCGACGATCGTCGTCTACGGCGATGGCAACAACTGGTTCGCCGCGTACGGCGCCTGGGTCCTCAAGTACTACGGCGCCCCGGACGTGCGCCTCCTCGACGGCGGCCGCTACAAGTGGGAGAAGGCCGACGGCCGCGAGCTCAGCACCGAGGCGCCCGCGCCCGCGCGAGGCAGCTGGGTCTCGACGGGACCGGACCCGTCCATCCGCGCATTCAAGGACGAGGTCCTCGAGGTCGCCAAGGGCGAGCGCGAGGGCGTCATCATCGACATCCGCGGCGTCCCCGAGTTCTCGGGCGAGATCGGCGTCGCGCCGGGCTTCGGCGGCGAGGCCGCGGCGAAGTGGGGGCACATCCCCGGCGCGCTCAACTTCCCGTGGGGCGGCAACGTCAAGGTGCCGAACGACGGCGGCGACGGCACGTTCAAGGACATCGAGGCGCTCCGCCAGCGCTACGCGGACCAGGGCGTCGACGGCTCGAAGCCGATCTACGTGTACTGCCGCATCGGCGAGCGGGCCTCGCACACGTGGTTCGCGCTCACGCAGCTCCTCGGCTACGACGCCCGGGTGTACGACGGCTCGTGGACCGAGTGGGGCAACTCGGTCGGCACTCCCGTCGAGAACCCGACGCTCGCGGCCTCCGGCGGCTTCTCCGGGCTGTGGGGCGGCGACCAGGGCTGAGGCGACTCTGGCTCTCCGCGACCGTGGTTGGGCGCGGCGGGACACCCGGCTGAGGCGCATCGGGCTGGTGCTCGCCCACTGACTTGGGGCGTCTGTCTTGCGACAGGCGCCCCATTCCAGTTGGTGGGGCGCTCGGTGCTGTGGCTCAGATGTACCAGAGCGCGGCGGTGTCGACGGCCTTGCCGGACTCGCCCCGGGCGCGGACCTTCGCGGGGATGCCGACCGCCGTGGAGTCGGCGGGGACGTCCTTGGTGACCACCGCATTCGCCCCGACCGCGGAGCGGGCGCCGATCGTGATGGGTCCGAGGACCTTCGCCCCCGCGCCGACGACGACGCCGTCCTCGAGGGTCGGGTGGCGCTTGACCGCCTCAAGCGCGACGCCGCCGAGCGTCACCCCGTGGTAGAGCATGACGTCGTCGCCGACCTCGGCGGTCTCTCCGATGACGAACCCCATGCCGTGATCGATGAAGAACCGCCGGCCGATCGTCGCCCCCGGGTGGATCTCGACGCCCGTGAGGAAGCGCGTGAACTGCGACACCATGCGCCCGAGGAAGCGCGCCCGGTGCGTCCACAGCCAGTGCGCGACGCGATGCGCCCAGATCGCGTGGAGGCCGGAGTACAGCAGCCAGATCTCGAAACCCGAGCGCGCGGCCGGGTCGCGGCGCCTCGCCGCGGCGATGTCCTCGCGCACACTCATGGTCTCAAGCCTGCCTTACTCACGACTGGTATTACGCGCGGGGAGGGTCGGGCATTCCTGGTGGGGTGGTGGCGCCCGGGGACCCAGCGCCGAGTGTGCGCGTTCGTGCCGAGTGTGCACGCGCATTCATGCACGCTCGGCGGAATCATGCACACTCGGCGGCGCGAGGCGCTGCCGGGAGGAATGCGCGGGGCCGCCTCAGTCGCGCGGCGCGCGGGCCGGGCGCTCGACGCGCTCGCGCCACTCGCCGCGCTGAGGGCGGTTGGGGCGGGACCCGCGGACACCGCGATCCCCCCGCTCGCCGCCGCGGTCGGGGCGGGAGCCACGGTCGGCCCGGAAGTCGCGCGCACCGCGCTCGCCCCGGAAGCCCCGCTCCCCGCGATCGCCCCGCGGCGCCCGCGGCGTCGAGCGGTCCTCCCACTCCGCCTCGATGCCCGCGTGCTCGAGGAGCTCCTCCATGCGGCGGCGGCGCCCGGGCGCGATGACCGTGACGACGGTGCCCTCGGCGCCGGCGCGGCCGGTGCGGCCGGCGCGGTGCAGGTAGGTCTTGTGGTCGTCGGGCATGTCGGCCTGGACGACGAGCTCGACGTCGTCGACGTGGATGCCGCGGGCGGCGACATCGGTCGCGACGAGGGCCTGGACGTGGCCGCGGGAGAGGGCGGCGAGGGAGCGGTTGCGCTTGGCCTGGTTGAGGTCGCCGTGCATCGAGACAGCCGCGATGCCCGCGTCGTCGAGCACCTCGGCGACGTCCTCGGCGAAGACGCGGGTGCGGCTGAAGACGATGGCGCGGCCGGCGTCGCCGACGAGCTCCTTGAGGATGTCGCGC
>JAAYAS010000157.1 GCA_012719255.1 Microbacteriaceae bacterium
CGGGTGGTGCGCACGAGGTGGCGATGGTTCACCGAGCGCACGGCGCGCTCGTCGGCGTCCTGCAGCGCCGCGATCGGCGCGCCGAGGGCGCGCAGCAGCATCCCGGTGACGAGCCCGGTGCGATCGCGGCCGGCCGAGCAGCACACCACGGTGCCCGGGCCGTCGGCGACGACGCGGCCGACGGCGGCGGCGACCCGGTCGCCGAACATCCCCACGAAGTCGCGGTAACCGGCGGTGTGGTCGAGGTAGGGCACGAACCGCTCGCGGAACGCGGCGTCATCGGGGTCGTCGACCGCGCAGTGCGCGACGGCGATGCCGACCGCCTCGGCGCCGTCGGGCCGCGAGCGCGGCTCGCGCGGGTCGCGCAGGTCGAGCACGCGCCGCACTCCCCCGGCGGCGGCCTCGCGCCAGCCCGCGGGCGTCCAGGCCTCGGGCTGGCCCGAGCGGAACAGCACGCCCCGACGCACGACCCCGCCGTCGACGGGGATGCCGCCGAGGTCGCGGGCGTTGAACGCGCCCGGCCACGGCAGGTCGTCGACCGAGGCGCGCGAGGCGTCGAACTCGGCGCGCGTCACCACCGGCAGCCCGGCCGCGCGGCGCTCGTCCGCGGCGCGCTCGTCGAGCGCCACCGCCGCATCCCCCTCGCCGCAGTGCGCCGGCGGCTCGGGCGCCGGCGCCCGCACGGGCTCGGGCACGACCCCGGTCACGCCGCGATCAGTCCTTCTGCCCGAAGGTGCCGCGCTGCTGGCGCCGCTGCGCCGCCTGCCGCTGCTCGCGGGCGAGGTCGGCGGCCGAGCGGCCCTGCTGCTGGCCGCCCTTCGCGGGATTGCCCGACTTCGGCTTGCCCTTCGCGCCGCCCTTCGGGGCCGGCTTGCCGGCGGGCTTCGCCGGCGCCTTCGTCGCGGCGGGGCGCCCGGCCGCGACCTCGCCGCCGTCGTCGCCGTGCTCGGCGGCCGCCTCGCGCAGCGCCGAGGCGGTGCCCTGCGTCATCTCCTTGCGCATCGCGGCGCGGGTCGCGCCGATCTTCACGACGCCGCGGCCGTCGGTGACCTTCACCTGGCCCTGCTCGTCGGCGGCCGAGTAGTTGAGCTGCTGCTGCGCCGGCGCCTGCTGCTCGAGGCCCTTCGCCTGCAGCTGGATGTGGCGCTTGGTCGAGCCGTCCTCGGCCTCGGTCTCGGTGACCTTGACGTCGAGGTTCATGAGGAAGCCGATCGACTCCTCGCGGATGGCGCCGAGCATCTGCTGGAACATCGTGTAGCCCTCGCGCTGGTACTCGACGAGCGGGTCGCGCTGCGCCATCGCCCGCAGGCCGATGCCGTCCTTGAGGCTGTCCATCTCGTAGAGGTGGTCGCGCCACTTGCGGTCGATCACCTGCAGCACCACGCGGCGCTCGAGCTCGCGGGTGGCCTCCTCGCCGAGCAGCTCCTCGCGCTGCTCGTAGGCGAGCGCCGCATCCGCCTGCAGCTCGCGCACGAGGTCGTCGACCTGCACCTTGCCCATGCCGCCGGCGTCCTCGATGATCTCGTCGACCGTGACGGTCATCGGGTAGAGCTGCTTGAGCTCGGTCTCGAGCGCGTCGACGTCCCAGTCGTCGGGCGCGCCGACGGTGTGGGTGGCGACGACGTCCTCGATCGCGCCGGAGATGAAGCCCTGCACCTTCTCGCCGAGGTCGTCGCCCTCGAGGATCGCGCGCCGGTCGGCGTAGATCGACTCGCGCTGCTCGTTGAGCACGACGTCGTACTTGAAGACGTTCTTGCGGATCTCGGCGTTGCGCGATTCGACGTGGCCCTGCGCCTGCTTGATCGAGTTCGACACCACGCGCGACTCGATCGCCATGTCGTCGGGGATGGAGTCGGAGGCCATCAGCGCCCGCGCGGCGCCGGTGTTGAACAGCCGCATGAGGTCGTCGGTCATCGACAGGTAGAAGCGCGACTCGCCGGGGTCGCCCTGACGGCCGGCGCGGCCGCGCAGCTGGTTGTCGATGCGGCGCGACTCGTGGCGCTCGGTGCCGAGCACGTAGAGCCCGCCGAGCTCGGCGACCTCCTCGGCCTCCTCGGCGACGGCCTCCTGCACCCGCTCGAGCACCTCGGGCCACTGCTGCTCGTACTCCTCCGAGTGCTCCTCGGGGTCGAGGCCGAGCGCGGCCATCTCGGCGACGGCGATGTACTCGGCGTTGCCGCCGAGCATGATGTCGGTACCGCGGCCGGCCATGTTCGTGGCGACGGTGACGGCGCCCTTGCGGCACGCCTGCGCGACGATCGCGGCCTCGCGCGCGTGGTTCTTCGCGTTGAGCACCTCGTGCTTCACGCCGCGGCGGGCGAGCAGCTTCGAGAGGTACTCCGACTTCTCGACCGAGGTGGTGCCGACGAGCACCGGCTGGCCGGCGTCGTGGCGCTCGACGATGTCCTCGACGACCTGGTCGAACTTCGCGCGCTCGTTCTTGTAGACGAGGTCGGGCTGGTCGATGCGGATCATCGGCTTGTTCGGCGGGATGGGGATGACGCCGAGCTTGTACGTCGAGTTGAACTCGGCCGCCTCGGTCTCGGCGGTGCCGGTCATGCCCGAGAGCTTGTCGTACATGAGGAAGTAGTTCTGCAGCGTCACGGTCGCGAGCGTCTGGTTCTCGGCCTTGATCTGCACCCCCTCCTTCGCCTCGATGGCCTGGTGGAGGCCCTCGTTGTAGCGGCGGCCGGGCAGGATGCGGCCGGTGTGCTCGTCGACGATGAGCACCTCGCCGTTCTGCACGACGTACTCCTTGTCGCGCGCGAACAGCGCCTTCGCCTTGATGGCGTTGTTGAGGAACGAGATCAGCGGGGTGTTCGCCTGCTCGTAGAGGTTGTCGATGCCGAGGAAGTCCTCGACCTTGTCGATGCCGGGCTCGAGCACGCCGATGGTGCGCTTCTTCTCGTCGACCTCGTAGTCGCGGTCCTCCTTGAGGCGGCGCGCGATCTTCGCGAACTCGGTGTACCAGCGGTTCACGTCGCCCGAGGCGGGCCCCGAGATGATCAGCGGCGTGCGGGCCTCGTCGATGAGGATCGAGTCGACCTCGTCGACGATGACGAAGTGGTGGCCGCGCTGCACGCAGTCGGC
>JAAYAS010000158.1 GCA_012719255.1 Microbacteriaceae bacterium
CATGACCCGCTCGACGCCGGCGCGGTTGTACCAGGAGCGGTCGAAGAGCACGATCTCGCCGGCCGAGGGCAGGTGCTGCACGTAGCGCTGGAAGTACCACTGCGAGGCCTCCTTCTCGGTCGGCTTCTCGAGGGCGACGATGCGCGCGCCGCGCGGGTTGAGGTGCTCCATGAACCGCTTGATCGAGCCGCCCTTGCCGGCGGCGTCGCGGCCCTCGAAGATGATGACGACCTTGCGGCCGGTCTCCTTCACCCACGTCTGGAGCTTGAGCAGCTCGATCTGCAGGAGCCGCTTCTGGCGCTCGTAGACGCGCCGGGTCATCTTCTTGTCGTAGGGGTAGCCCTGGCGCCAGGCGTCGGGGTCGCCGGCGCCGCGGGAGCTGCCGCGCAGCTCGACCAGCTCGTCGACCTCGGGGGTCATGTCGGGCACGCCGGCGCGGTTCAGCGTGTACGTCGTCGGGTCGGCGGCGCCGATCGCGTCGAGGGTCGTGAACGAGCTCGCCTCGCGGGCGGCTCGGCCGGGGGTCGTGGTCGCACTGCTGCCTGCATCTGCCATACCCGCCAGTCTACGGAACGGACGGTCCGGAGCGCCGAACTTCGTGCCCCTCCCACAACCGCCCCGGAGACGACGAGACCCCCGTCGCGGGGCGACGGGGGTCTCGCAGGGCTCGGCGGCGACTAGCGGCGCAGGCCGAGGCGCTCGATGAGCGCGCGGTAGCGGTTGATGTCGGTGTCGCTGAGGTAGCTCAGCAGACGACGACGCTGACCCACGAGCAGCAGCAGGCCGCGACGCGAGTGGTGGTCGTGCTTGTGCTGCTTGAGGTGCTCGGTGAGCTCCTTGATGCGGGCGGTGAGCAGGGCCACCTGAACCTCGGGGCTGCCGGTGTCGCCCTCGTGCGTCGCGTACTCCGCGATGATCGACTTCTTGGTCTCTGCGTTCAGCGCCATTGGCGGTCTCCCCTTCGTTCGCTGCGCGGCGTGCACCGCCGGATGCGGTGACTCTCTGTGTCCGCGGCCGATTTCACGGCAACCTCACCACTGTAGCGCATTCCGGGGCCGCCCGCGGCGGCGATCGCCGCTACTTCGTGCCGAGCAGGTCGATGACGAAGATCAGCGTGCGACCCGAGAGCGGGTGGCCCATGCCGGCCTCGCCGTACGCGAGCGCGGGCGGGCAGACGAGCTTGCGGCGGCCGCCGACCTTCATGCCGGGGATGCCGAGCTGCCAGCCCTTCACGAGCATCGGCAGCGGGAACTCGACCGGCTCGCCGCGCGACCACGACGAGTCGAACTCGTCGCCCGACTCGTAGTCGACGCCGAGGTAGTGGACGTTGACGACGCCGCCGGCGACGGCCTCGTCGCCGTCGCCGACGACGAGGTCCTCGACGACGAGCTCGGCGGGCGCGGGGCCCTCGGGGAATTCGATCTCGGGCTTCTGGAGTTCAGTCATGACTCCGATGCAACCACATCGCTCCCGGACGCCGCCTCCCGACGTGCCCGCTGCGCCGAGTTCAGCACCCGGCGGTGCCCGCGCGTCGCCTCGAGCAGCCGGCGCTCGATCACGCGCCGATCCGGGTCCTTCTTGTCGACCGAGGCGTGCTCGCGAGCGAAGGCGAGCCGGGTCGCGTCGCTGATGAACCCGCGCATGGCCGAATCGACCTCGACCGGCTGGCTCCGGCCCCAGCGGATCGCGGCGCGGCGCGCATCCCAGTCGGTGATCATCCGCACCTCGCCGGGGGTGAACCAGCCCGCCCGGCGGTACTCGTCGAGCCGGAAGCGGATGATGTCGAGGTCGTGGTCCTGCAGCTTCACGAGGCCCCAGGCGCACAGGCCGAACAGCGGCACCTGCAGCGCGAGGTACGAGACGATCCACGCGAACGGGTTCGACGGGTCCATGCCGAGCAGCGGCAGCACGAGCACGCTGCCGCCGTTCCAGAACGCGTGCACGACGATCGCGAGCAGCATGCCGACGGCGCCCGCCGCGACGAAGCGCCACGCCTCGCGCCGACGAGCCGCCCAGCCCATCGCCGCGCCGAACAGCCCCGCGAACAGCGCGTGCGCGAACGGCGAGAGGATGCAGCGCACCACGAGCAGCCACACGAAGTCGACCCCGGTCGAGCCCGACGACACGAAGTAGATGATGTTCTCGGTGAAGGCGAACCCGGCGCCGATGAGCGCCGCGTAGATGAACCCGTCGAGCGGGCCGTCGATCTCGCGCCGCGCGATGAGCAGCAGCAGCACGATGCCGAGCCCCTTGATGAGCTCCTCGACGATCGGGCCCTGCACGAGGATCGAGAACGCGCTCACCCGCTGGTCGTCGTGGAGGAAGTCGCGGGCGACGTCGAGGAGGAAGTTGCCGGTGAGGAGGGTCCCCACCACGGCCGCGCCGGCGCCGTAGGCGGCCATCAGCGCGAGCAGCAGCGGCGGCTCGGGCTCCCAGCGGTCGAGCCAGTGCACCGTCACGAGCACGATCGTCAGCGGCACGAGCGCCGGGATCGCCATCACCACGGCGTCGACCTTCCAGGTGACGAGCAGCCAGCCGACGACGATGAGCGCGACGAGCACCACGAGCCCGAACACCACGAGCCACACGATCGGGGCCCGCCGGGCGCGTCCCCTCGCCCGGCGCAGTCGGCGGCGGGCGTCGGGGGCGAGGGTCATCTCTGCGGCTTTCGTCGGCGGGAGCGGGCGGATGACCACCCAGCGTACCCGGGCCCGGCCCGCGCTAGATTGGTGGGCATGAAGCGTGCAGTCCTCCTCCTCGGCGCCGGCATCGGCTACGTGCTCGGCGCACGCGCCGGCCGCGACCGCTACGAGCAGATCGCCGAGACCGCGACCCGGCTGGCGCAGTCGCCGCCCGCGCAGCGCGCCGGCGAGTTCCTGCAGCACCGCCTCGACGACGCCTCCGACGGCATCGCCCGGCTCACCGGCACCATCGGCGAGAAGTCGCGCGAGCTGCCGACCCGGATCGTGCACACCACCGAGTCGCTCCGCGAGGACCTCCGGCGCCGCTACGAGGAGCTCGGCGAGCAGTTCACCGACGCCGTCGAGCGCCCCCGCGAGTACTTCGACGAGGTCGTCGAGCGCTCCCGCGACCGGCAGGCGCAGGAGATCATCACCGCCGGCGAGCAGCGCGACGAGACCCTCCACTCCCTCGCCACCGACGACGACGAGATGATCGACGAGGGCGGCGCCGACGAGCGCAACCTCGGCGAGGGCGCCTGAGGCCCGCTCCCCCGCCGCCCTCGCGGAACGAGCGCGCGCCCGCACCGGATCCGGTGCGGGCGCGCGCTCGTCGGGAGCGGGGGTCTAGGCGAGCTCGCTCGTGTCGTGCTCGTCGATGCGGCGCTCCTTCTCGGCGATCTCCTCGTCGCTGAGCAGGCCCAGGCCGCCGAGCTCGGGCAGCCGGCCGGCGAGCGCCTCGGGCTTGAGGATGTCGTCGACCTGCTGACGGGTGAGCAGGCCCTCCTCCACCGCGATGTCGGCGACCGACTCGCCCGACTGCTGGGCGCGCTTCGCGATGCGCGAGGCGGCGGCGTAGCCGATGTACGGGTTGAGGGCGGTGACGAGGCCGATCGAGGCGACGACCTGCGCCTCGGTGCGCTCGGCGTTCGCGGTGATGCCGTTGACGCAGTTCACCCGGAGCGTGCGCATCGCGCGGCGCAGCCAGGTCGAGTTCTGCAGGATGACGTGCATCATCACCGGCTCGAAGGCGTTGAGCTGCATCTGGCCGGCCTCGGAGGCCATCGAGACGGTGACGTCGGAGCCGGCGATGACGAACGCCACCTGGCTCACGGCCTCGGGGATGACCGGGTTCACCTTGCCGGGCATGATCGACGAGCCGGCCTGGCGGGCGGGGAGGTTGATCTCGCCGAGGCCCGCCTGCGGGCCCGAGGAGAGCAGCCGCAGGTCGTTGCAGATCTTCGAGAGCTTCATCGCGGCGCGCTTCATCACGCTCGACACCGACATGAACACGCCGGTGTCGCTCGTCGCCTCGATGAGGTCGTGGGCGGTGACGAGGTGGGTGAAGCCGGTGATCTCGCGGAGGTGGCGCATCACGGCGGGCGCGTAGTCGGGGTGGGCGTTGATGCCGGTGCCGATCGCGGTGGCGCCGAGGTTGAGCTCCTGGAGCAGCGGCAGGACGTCGCGCAGGCGCTGGATGTCCTCGCCGGAGGTGGTCGCGAAGCCGTGGAACTCCTGGCCGAGCGTCATCGGCACCGCGTCCTGCATCTGGGTGCGGCCCATCTTCAGGACGGTGCGGAACTCCTGGCCCTTCTTGAGGAAGGCGTCGCGGAGCAGCTCGTGCTCGGCGATGAGCGTGCGCATCGCGTGCACGACGCCGATCTTCATCGCCGAGGGGTACGCGTCGTTCGTCGACTGCGACATGTTCACGTGGTCGTTCGGCGAGATGTAGTCGTAGTCGCCGAGCGGACGGCCGGCGAGCTCGAGGGCGCGGTTCGCGATGACCTCGTTCGCGTTCATGTTCGACGAGGTGCCGGCGCCGCCCTGGATGACGCCGACCACGAACTGGTCGTGGAGCTCGCCGTCGATGATGTCCTGGCACGCCCGGTCGATGTACTGGGCGATCTCCGCGTCGAGCACGCCGATCTCGACGTTCGCCCGGCACGCGGCCTGCTTCACCTGCGCGAAGCCGATCACGAAGTCGGCGTAGACGCTGATCTGCCGGCGGGCGATGTCGAAGTTCTCGACCGCCCGGGCGGTGTTGACGCCCCAGTAGGCGTCGGCGGGAATCTGCATCTCCCCGATCGAGTCGCGTTCGATCCGGAAGTCCTGCACCTGAGTCATTGCGCTGCTGCTCTCCATACGTCGCTGCGCGGCCGCATCGCCGCGTCCCGCACACTCTACGATGAATCCCGTTCGTTTTCATTGGGCGGACGCACAGCAAACCCCGCCGGGACTGGACTCGCGCCCTGACCCGGCGGGGTCGTGCCGGCCGATCGCCCGGCTCAGCTGCGGATGCGGCGCCGCTCGAGCCCCTCGAGCACGAGCTGCACGAGCGCCTCGACCTGGATGTCGTCGCCGAGCACCTCGCCCTCGTCGGTGCCCTCGAGCGCGCGGGCGGCGAGGCCCTGCTTCGCGTCGATGAGCTCCGCGACGTGCGCGTCGATGGTCTGCGCGGCGAGGATGCGCCAGGCGGTGACCGGGGTGTCCTGGCCGATGCGGTGGACGCGGTCGATCGCCTGCGTCTGCTCGGCGGCGGTCCAGCTCAGCTCGGCGAGCACGACGTCGCTCGCGACCTGGAGGTTGAGGCCGACGCCCGCGGCCATCAGCGAGCAGACGACGACCTGCACCTCGGGGTCGCGCTGGAACGCGGCGATCGCCGCATCCCGCGCCGCCGGCGACTGGTCGCCGCGGATCGACACCGACTTCACGCCCTCGGCGGCGAACAGCTCCTCGGCCCGGTCCATCGCCTCGACGTGCTTCGCGAAGTAGACGACCTTGCCGGCCGAATGCGCGAGCTGCGCGGCGTACTCGGCGGCGAGCTGCGACTTCGCGACGCCGATGCGGTGGAGCATCGTGAAGATCGAGTCGCCGGCGGTCGAGGCCTTCGACTCCTCGACCTCGTGGCGGGCGAGCATGCGGATGCGGCCCTCGTCGACGGTGCCCGGGGGCAGGTCGGCGGCGGCGAGCATCCGGTCGTAGCGGGCGAGCAGGCGCTGGCGCAGCAGCTGCTCGGCGCGGCGGATCGACGAGCCCTCCTCGCCGTCGAGCTCGACCGGCATGTCGACGATGCGCTTCGACGGCAGCGAGGTGGCGACGTCGATCTTGCGGCGGCGCACGATGCCCTGCTCGATCACCGCGCGCCGGGCGGCGGCGAGGAAGCCGGCGTCGGAGGGGACGAGCCCGGTCGCGTCGAGCGCGTCGAGGAGCGCCCGCGAGGGGCGGTGCTCGCCGCGCTCGCCGGGGATCTCCTCGATCCAGCCGAGGTACCGCCAGATCGCGATGAAGTCCTCGACGTCGTTGATCAGCGGCGTGCCGGTGAGCGCCATCAGCAGCGGTTCCTCGCCCGGCACCCGGTGGCGGATCGACTCGGCGAGCTGGAGCACGAGCCGGGAGCGCTGCGACTGGAGGTTCTTGATGAAGTGCGCCTCGTCGACGACCATGCCGCGGAAGCCGAGGCGCTGCAGCCAGCCGATGTGCCGGTCGAGGATCTCGTAGTTGACGATGAACACGTCGGCGAAGGCGTCGACGTCGTCGCCGTCGCCCGAGATGACCGTGGCGCGGCGGCCCGGCGTCCAGCGCTCGACCTCCTGCGCCCAGTTCGTCTTCACGACGTTCGGCACGACGCACAGCAGCGGGTAGGCGTCGGCGACCGAGGCGGCGAGCAGCGACTGCGCGGTCTTTCCGAGGCCGGGCTCGTCGGCGAGCAGGAAACGCCGGTGGCCGGCGCGCGCGGCGGCGACGAGCTCGGCCTGGTGCGGCATGAGCTCGCGGCCGGCGGGCACGACGCGGTCGTAGCGCGGCGGCACCGGCAGCGGCATCGACGCCGCTCCCCCGCCGGCGCCGGTCTCGAACGCCTTGAGGAGCGGGCTGATGAGCTCCCAGTCGTTCAGGCGCGAGTAGTGCGGCGCGCGCGGCCGCAGCCGCTCGAGGTTCGGCTCGAGGAACGGCGTCGAGCGCATCCGCGACCGCGCGCTCACCGGCAGCACCTGCCGGTCGCGGATCGCCTCCGGCACGACCGCGGCGCTCGCCGGCTCGGGCTCGGCCTCGGGCGCCTCGTCGACGACCACGTCGACGCCGCCGGCGAAGAGCATCTGCTTGCGCAGCGCGCGCGCCTGCGGCGTCGTCGGCGCCTCGGCCTTGAGCAGGTCGATCAGCGTCGTGTCGCGGGCGGCGGTCTTCGCGAGGATCGCCGCGAGGCCGTCGAGCCGCTTCATCGACTCGGCGCGCTCGGCGTCGCCGACGTCGTCGCTCTCCTTGAGCCGGGCGCGCTCCTCGCGCATGAGCAGCGCGACGACCTGGAACTTCGTGCGGTTCGCCGGCGAGATGCGGCCGCGCACGGCGGCGGCCTCGACCTCGCGGGCCGCCTTCGCGAGCTGCGGGATGACCCCGGTGTTGTCGATGCGGGCGCGCTTGCG
>JAAYAS010000159.1 GCA_012719255.1 Microbacteriaceae bacterium
AGCGAGAGCGAGATGCGGCGACGCTCGAGGTCGATGTCGATGATCTTGACGAAGAGCTCCTGGCCCACCGCGACGACCTGGTCGGCCGTCTCGATGTGGTGGTGCGAGAGCTCCGAGATGTGCACGAGGCCCTCGATGCCGTCGGCGACGCGGACGAACGCGCCGAAGGGGACGATCTTCGTGACCTTGCCGAGCACGATCTGGCCGATGGCGTGGGTGCGGGCGAGCACCTGCCACGGGTCCTCCTGTGTCGCCTTCAGCGAGAGCGACACGCGCTCGCGGTCGAGGTCGACCTCGAGCACCTCGACGGTGACCTCCTGGCCCACCTCGACGACCTCGGACGCGTGGTCGATGTGCTTCCAGCTGAGCTCCGAGACGTGCACGAGGCCGTCGACGCCGCCGAGGTCGACGAACGCGCCGAAGTTGACGATCGACGAGACGACGCCCTTGCGGACCTGGCCCTTCTGGAGCTGGTTCAGGAAGTTCGAGCGGGTCTCCGACTGGGTCTGCTCGAGCAGCGCGCGGCGCGAGAGCACGACGTTGTTGCGGTTCTTGTCGAGCTCGAGGATCTTCGCCTCGATCTCCTGGTTGAGGTACGGGGTGAGGTCGCGCACGCGGCGGAGCTCGATGAGCGAGGCGGGGAGGAAGCCGCGCAGGCCGATGTCGACGATGAGGCCGCCCTTGACGACCTCGATGACGGTGCCGGTGACGACGCCGTCCTCCTCCTTGATCTTCTCGACGTCGCCCCAGGCGCGCTCGTACTGCGCGCGCTTCTTCGACAGGAGGAGGCGGCCTTCCTTGTCTTCCTTCTGGATGACCAGGGCCTCGACCTCGTCGCCGAGCTCGACGACCTCGTCGGGGTCGACATCGTGCTTGATCGACAGCTCGCGCTGCGGGATGACGCCCTCGGTCTTGTAACCGACGTCGAGGAGCACCTCGTCGCGGTCGATGCGAACGACGGTGCCGGTGATCAGGTCACCGTCGTTGAAGTACTTCATCGTGGCTTCGACCGCGGCGAGGAAGTCGTCAGCAGAGCCGATGTCGTTGACGGCGATCTGCGAGTGCGCCTGATCGGTCGTGGTGTTCGTCATGTAGGTAGTGCTCCAGAAGGATGGGGTCGGTCGGTCCGGCCGGGAAGCGGGCTCGGGACGACGAATCGACGGAGCACTTCCGTCCGGGAAACGGATAGGAACGCACAAAAGTGCTCTGCCACTCTACCCGTCCTCGGCTGGAAATTCCAATCGGTGCGGGCGGTCGCGCCGGGCGGCGGAACGGGACGGGCCGCGGGCGTCGCTCCGGATGGGAGCTCCGCCCGCGGCCCGTTCGATCGGGGTGCGGCGGTCGCCGGTCAGCGCGCCTCGGCGAGCTGGACGGCGACGTCGACGATCATGTCCTCCTGCCCGCCGACGTAGCCGGCCCGGCCGACCTCCTCGAGGATGCGGTGGGCGGGCACGCCGTAGCGCTCCGCGGCCTTCTCGGCGTGGATGAGGAACGACGAGTAGACGCCGGCGAAGCCCTGCATGATCGAGGCGCGATCCATGATCGGCACGCGCGCCATGATCGGCCGCACGAGGTCCTCGGCGGCGGCGAGCACGGCCTGCATGTCGACGCCGGTCTCGATGCCGAGCCGGTCGAAGACGGGCACGAGCACCTCGGTCGGCGAGTTGCCCGCGCCGGCGCCGAGCGCCGCGAGCGTGCCGTCGATCTGGGCGGCCCCGGCGCGCACCGCGTACACCGAGTTCGCGACGCCCATGCTGAGGTTCTGGTGGCCGTGGAAGCCGACCTGCGCGTCGTCGCCGAGCTCGGCGACGACCGCCGCGACCCGGTCGGTGACCTCGTCGAGCAGCAGCGCGCCGGCCGAGTCGACGACGTAGACGCACTGGCAGCCGGCGTCGGCCATGATCCGCGCCTGCGCAGCGAGCGTCTCGGGCGAGGCCCGGTGCGAGAGCATGAGGAAGCCGACGGTCTCCATGCCGAGCTCGCGGGCGCGGCCGAAGTGCTGGATCGAGATGTCGGCCTCGGTGCAGTGCGTGGCGAGGCGGGCGACCCGGGCGCCGGCGTCGTGCGCGGCCTCGAGGTCGTGGATGGTGCCGAGGCCGGGGAGCATGAGCACGGCGATGCGGGCGCGCTCCACCGCGTCGACCGCGGCCCGGACGAGCTCGAGCTCGTCGGTGAGCGAGAAGCCGTAGTTGAACGACGAACCGCCGAGGCCGTCGCCGTGCGTGACCTCGATGACCTCGACGCCGGCCCGGTCGAGCGCGCCGGCGATGCCGCGCACGTGCTCGACGGTGAAGCGGTGGCTCATCGCGTGCGAGCCGTCGCGGAGCGTGGTGTCGGTGAGGCGGATCTGGGTGGTCATGCGGTGGCTCCGATCTGGGCGGCGGCCGCGGCGTCGATGCGCTCGGCGAGGATGTCGGCGGTGCGGGTCGCGGCGGCGGTGATGATGTCGAGGTTGCCCGCGTACTCGGGCAGGTAGTCGGCGGCGCCGCGCACCTGGATCCAGACGCCGACGCGGCCGAGGCCGTTCCAGCCGTCGCGCGGGGCGTCGAACTGCGGGTCGACGCGGAGGTCGTAGCCGGGCACGTAGCCCTGCACGGTCTCGACGGCGCGGGCGATGCCCTCGCGGATCGCGTCCTGCTCGGGGCCGGCCTCGGCGGCGGAGGCGGGGATCGCGCAGTAGACGGTGTTGCGCATGATCATCGGCGGCTCGACCGGGTTGATGATGATGATCGCCTTGCCGCGCTGCGCGCCGCCGACGACCTGCAGGGCCTGCGCCGTGGTCTCGGTGAACTCGTCGACGTTCGCGCGGGTGCCGGGGCCGGCCGACTTCGAGGCGATCGACGCGACGATCTCGGCGTAGGGCACCTCGACGACGTCGCTGACGGCGCGGACGATCGGGGTGGTCGCCTGGCCGGCGCAGGTGATCATGTTCACGTTGAGCACGTCCTGCAGCTCGCCGAGGTTCACGACGGGCACGCTGTAGGGACCGACGGCGGCCGGCGTGAGATCGATCGCGTGCATCCCGGCCTCGCGGTAGCGCGGGGCGTTCGCGAGGTGCGCCTTCGCCGTGGTCGCCTCGAAGACGAAGTCGGGCAGCTCGTCCTGGGCGAGCAGCCAGTCGACGCCGCCGGCCGAGGCCGTGAGCCCGAGCCGCTCGGCGCGGGCGAGGCCGTCGGAGGCGGGGTCGATGCCGATCATGTGGGTGACCTCGACGTGCTCGCTGCGGCGCATGAGCTTGAACATGAGGTCGGTGCCGATGTTGCCGGAGCCGACGATGGCGGCGGTCTTCTTAGAGGGGGTCATTGGGCGGAGTCCTTGTCGGAGTCGATGAAGTCGATGTCGAGCGAGCCGAGCTCGCCGTAGTCGGCGCGGATGCGCTCCCCCGCCACGACGGGCAGGGCGCGGGTGAACGAGCCGGTGAGCACGTACTGGCCGGCCTCGAGGGCCACGCCCCGCTCGCCGAGCAGGTTCGCGAGCCACACGAGCGGCGCGACGGGGTCGCCGAGCACGTCGGCGCCGGTCCCCCGCTCGCGGGGCTCGCCGTCGATGACGAGGGCGCAGCCCACCGCGTCGAGGCCGTCGACGGCGACGGGCAGCGCGTCGCCGATGACGACGGCGCCGGACGAGGCGTTGTCGGCGACGGTGTCGACGAGCCGGATGTTCCAGTCGGCGACGCGCGAGTCGATGATCTCGATCGCGGCGTGCACCGATTCGACGGCGGCGCGGGCCGATTCGAGCGTGACGCCCGGACCGCGCAGCTCGGTGCCGAGGCGCAGCGCGAGCTCGGGCTCGACCTTCGGCGCGATGAACCGGTCGACCGGCACCTGCGCATCCGGCCCGTAGACCATGTCGTCGAGCACCCAGCCGAAGTCGGGCTGGTCGACGCCGAGCTGCTGCTGCATCGCGGTCGAGGTGAGGCCGATCTTGCGGCCGACCAGGCGCCGGCCGGCGTCGAGGGCGGTTTCGAGCTGCGCGGTCTGCACCGCGTAGGCGTCGTCGAGCGTCATCCCCGGCCAGCGCTCCCGCAGCGGCGGCAGCGCCCGGCGATCGCGGGTCGCCTCCTGCAGCAGGCGCGCGTGCTCGGCGGCCGGGGCGGTCACTTCAGCACCGCCGTGGTCACCGCGAAGCCCGCGATGTACTCCTTGATCGGCTTGTAGAACTCGTAGGAGACCTCGTACTCGCCGCAGGCGCGCAGCGCCGAGTAGGCGGCGACCCAGGTGCGCACCTCGTGCACCGAGTGGCCGGCGGCGGCCTGCATCTCGGCGACGTCGTAGGCGTCGAAGCGGGTCGGGTCGCCGCTGCGGCAGACCTCGAGGAAGCCGCGGTCCCACTCGGGGTTGAGGTCCATGATGTCGGCCTCGCCGCGCGCGAACGCCTCGGCGGTGGCGATGGTGCGGGCCTGGCGCTCGGCACGGGCCTCGGCGGTCGGGTGGCGGCCCTCGGTGAGGAACTTCCGCTGCTCCTCGGTGGCGGTCGCGATGCGCGGCACCGGCGGGTCGTGCGAGAGGCCGCCCGAGCCGACGAACAGCACCTTCTCGTCGCGGCCGGCGAAGAACTCGCCGACGGCGGCGCCGAAGCGGCGCACGCGCTCCATCTTCGAGAAGGGCGGCGCGACCGAGTTGATGAAGACCGGGATGACGGGCTTCGCGGTGACGTCGCCCTCGTAGACGATCTCCATCGGCTGCACGGCGCCGTGGTCGACCTCCATCTTGCGCGAGATCGCGGTGTCGAGGTCGCGGTCGATGACGAACTGCGCGAGCTCGGCGGCGAGCTCGGTCGGCACGTCGAGCTCGCCGTCGAACGAGTCGTAGTCGCCGGTGCCGACGGCCTTCAGGCCGATGCAGTACGGCGGCATGAGGTCGTAGAAGAAGCCGTTGTAGTGGTCGGGGCCGAAGTTGATGACGAGGTCGGGGTCGAACTCGCGCACGAACTCGCGGGCCGCGGCGAACGAGGCCTCGACCTCGTCCTTCACGTCCTGGGGCGGGTGCGTGAACTCGAGGAGCGGGCTGTGCGACATCGCGAGCAGCGCTTGGGTCATGATCGTCTCCCTGGTGATGCGCTCGGGTCAGTTGCCGAGCTCGATGGTCTTGAGGATGTTCGTGAAGGTCGCCTGCATGAGGAGGCGGCCGGCGTCGTCGCGCACCTCCGCCTCGGTGACGACCATGGCGCCGCCGCTGCGCAGCAGCCGCGCGGTGGCGACGACCGAGGGGTCCTTCGTGTTCGAGAGGAAGTGCTGGTTCGACTGCACGGCGAGCGGGAACCGCCCCTCCTCGGCCTTCGCGGCGATCGACAGGAACGTCGAGGTGATGTCGGCCGCGCCGAACAGCGCCGCGGCGGCGTACATGCCGTTCGCCTGCATGATCGGCGTGGTGAGCGGCATCCGCATCGAGATCGACTCGCCGTCGGCCGCCTCCGGCTCGAGGCCGAGGGTGACGGCGATGTCGTCGAAGCCGCGCTGCGCGGTGAACCGCTCCCACGCCGTCTGGAACTCGGGAAGGTCTGCGGGGATGGCCATGATGCTCCTCTCGTGGCGCCGCGGCCGCACGGGCGTCGGCGCCGGGTGTCGTGTCGACGGTAGTCAGCGGCGCGGCGGCGGGCGGGATGCGGTTCCGCTGTTCGGAACGGACCGCGTCCGCCCGCGCGCCGGGCCGCGGGATCGGGATCAGGCCGAGGCGCGGGCCGCGCGGCGGCGGCCGGTCTCCTTCGAGAGCAGCACCGCGACCGCGCTGACGAGCGTGAGGCCGATGAAGTAGAACGCGATGTTCGTCGTGCCGAGGCCGTTCTCGTGCGCCATCAGCCAGGTGGCGACGAGCGGGGCGACGCCCGCGCCGATCACCGAGCCGGCCTGGTAGGTGAGCGAGACGCCGGTGTAGCGCGCGTCGGTGCCGAACTTCTCGGCGAGGAACGCGCCGCAGGGGCCGTACATCGACGCCTGCATGATCGGGTTGCCGAGGATGAAGGCGAGCGCGACGAGCACGCCGTTGCCCGACTGGAACATCGCGAACATCGGGAACACGAGTGCGATCGAGATCACCGCGCCGGCGAGCATCACGGGCTTGCGGCCGTACTTGTCGGAGAGCCAGGCGAAGAACGGGATCGCGAACACGTGGAAGAAGCTCGACAGCGTGAGCAGCATGAGCGCGGCCTGGCGCTCCATCGCGCCCGTCGAGACGACGAACGGCACGGCCCACACGACGAGCAGGGCCTGCAGGAACAGCGGACCCGCGACGGCGAGCGTGCCGTAGAGGGTCTCGAGCGGGTACTCGCGCAGCACGCGCAGCAGCGGGATGCCGGTGCGCACCTGGCCGGCGGCGCGGGCGCGGGCGAAGTCGGGCGACTCCTTCACGCGCAGGCGGAGGTAGAGGCCGATGACGACGAGCGCCGCCGAGAGCAGGAACGGCACGCGCCAGCCCCAGCTGAGGAACTGCTCGGTCGGCAGGCCGGCGAACAGGCCGAGCACGAGGGTCGAGAGCACCGAGCCGGCGGGGCCGCCGGTGACGGCGATCGAGGCGGCGAAGCCGCGGCGGCCCTCCTTGACGTGCTCGGCGGCCATGAGCGTGGCGCCGGCCCACTCGCCGCCGACGGCGAGGCCCTGCACGACGCGGAGCATGACGAGCGCGAGCGGTGCGGCGATGCCGATCGCCGAGTAGGTCGGCAGCAGGCCGATCGCGACCGAGACGACGCCCATCATCATCAGGGTGATGAAGAGCATGTTCTTGCGGCCGAAGCGGTCGCCGAAGTGGCCGAAGAGCAGGCCGCCGATGGGGCGGGTGAGGTAGCCGGCGAGGAGGATCACGAACGACAGCGCGGTGCCGAGCGTCGGGTCCATCTCCGCGGGGAAGAACAGGTGCGGGAACACCAGGCCGGCGGCGGCGGCGTAGAGCAGGAAGTCGTAGTACTCGACGGTCGAGCCGAGGAAGCTCGAGATGAGGGCGCGGCGCGACTCCTTCGGGTCGTGCTGCTGCGCGTCGGTCGCGGGGGCGGGGGTCTGGATGCGGTCGGGCGAGGGGCCCGCCGCCTCCGACGTCGTTGTCGGGGTCATGTTGCTCCTTGATCGGGCGGAAGGACGTTCCGTGTCCAGGAGGATGCGCAAGCCGTCGTCGCCGGCGCGGGGTTCGTGCCGCTGGTCGGAACGATCGGCCGCCGTCGCCCGATCGCCGTGCCGCAGGGCGGAACGCGATCCGCGCCGTTTGACAACAGTCGGTGTTCCGAGGTTCGGAACGCGGGTTTGTCCCGGGGGCCGGGGCGGCGCAGGGTAGCTCCGAACCCATCCACGCCAATGACGTCTGGAGGTACCCATGCCCGCGGAGAATCTCGGCCGCAGCGCTGGTGCGAACCGCAACATCTGCAGCATGCCCCGCCCGGAGAGCATGACCACCACGGTCGACGTGTCGTCGCTCGTCGACCCCGACCGCGGCCTCATCGACCGGTCGATCTACACCGATCCGTCGATCTACGGCCAGGAGATGCGGCGCATCTTCGCGCGGAGCTGGCTGTTCCTCGCGCACGAGAGCCAGTTCGCGAAGCCCGGCGACTTCTTCACGACGTTCATGGGCGAGGACCCGATCATCGTCACGATGGACAAGTCGCGCCGCATCCGCGCCTACCTCAACTCGTGCCGCCACCGCGGCGCCCGGGTGCTGCGCGCCGATGCCGGCACCGCGAAGGTGTTCACCTGCACCTACCACGGCTGGGCCTTCGACCTCGAGGGCGCCCTGCAGATGGTGCCGAACGAGGGCGCCTACCCGGAGGAGTTCGACCGCTCGGAGTGGGGGCTCATCGAGGTGCCCCGCGTCGAGTCGTACAAGGGCCTCGTGTTCGCGAACTGGGACCCTGCGGCCGCGCCGCTCGAGGACGCCCTCGGCGACATGCGCTACTACCTCGACGCGATGCTCGACCGCGACCCCGAGGGCACCGAGGTGCTCGGCGGCGTCATGAAGTGGGAGCTCGCCGGCAACTGGAAGCTCGCCGCCGAGCAGTTCGCGACCGACTGGTACCACGTGAACATGTCGCACGCGTCGGCGCTGATGGTGCTCTCCCCCACCGGCCGCGGCCCGAAGCCCGAGATCGCCTCGACCCCGGGCCGCCAGTACACCTCGCCGAACGGCCACGGCGCCGGCTTCCCGACCCACCCGAAGTCGCGCTTCGACGCGAAGCAGGTGCACGAGTACTACGACTACGACGCCCTGCGCGAGCGCCTCGGCGACGAGCGCGTCGAGGGCCCGATGACCACCGGCCACGCGACGGTGTTCCCCTCGTTCTCGTACCTCCCCGTGAACGGCTCGATCCGCGTCTGGCACCCGAAGGGCCCCGACAAGATCGAGGTGTGGGCGTGGGTGCTCGTCGACAAGTCGATGCCCGACGAGGTGAAGAACGCGCAGCGGCTCTACAACCTCCGCACCTTCGGGCCGTCGGGCATCTTCGAGGCCGACGACGGCGAGAACTGGTCGGAGATCCAGGCGATCTCGAACGGCTTCATCACGAACTCGGTGCCGATGAACTTCCAGATGGGCATCGGCGACGAGCGCGAGGACGGCACGTACCCCGGCACCACCAGCGAGCTCTACTCGGATGCGGCCGGCCGCGGCTTCTACCGCCACTGGCGGGAGCTCATGAACACCCCCGCGTGGCACGAGACCGCCACCGCGAACGAGGAGGACTGACCATGGCCGCGATCAACCTGGGCCGGCTCGAGCGCATCCCCGAGGGCGAGGCGATCGTCGTCGACGCCGCCGAGGCGGGCACCGCCGGCGACATCGCCGTGTTCCACGCCGAGGACGGCGCGTTCTACGCGCTCGACGACACCTGCTCGCACGAGACCGCCTCGCTCGCCGACGGCTGGATCGAGGGCGCCGAGGTCGAGTGCCCCATCCACTCGGCGAAGTTCTGCCTGAAGACCGGCGCCGCGCTCTGCATGCCGGCGACCGTGCCGGTCGCCACGCACCGGATCGAGGTCGTCGGCGACGAGCTCGTGCTCCACCCCGGCGAGGCGGCGCAGTGACCGGCGCGAGGGACCCCCGCGACGCGCGCGTCGTGATCGTCGGCGGCGGGCTCGGCGGCTTCACCGTCGCGAAGGAGCTCCGCGACCGCGGGCACCGCGGTCCGATCGCCGTCGTCGACCCGGCCGGCCTCCCCTACGACCGGCCGCCGCTGAGCAAGGGCTACCTCTCGGGCGAGCGCACGCTCGACGACCTCCGCTTCGAGTCGGCCGACTGGTACGCCGAGCGCGGCATCGACGTCGTCGAGGACGCCGCGACCGCGCTCGACCTCGACGACCTCGCGGTCGTCGTCGCCGGCGGCGACCGGCTGCCCGCCGACCGCATCGTGCTCGCGACCGGCGGCCGCGCCCGCCCGCTGCCGCTCGACGGGGCCGACGACCCGCGCGTGCACGTGCTGCGCACGAGCGACGACGCCGACCGGCTCCGCGCCGCCATCGGCGAGGGCACGCGCCTCGCGATCGTCGGCGGCGGCCTCATCGGCGCCGAGGCGGCGTCGACCGCCGCGTCGCTCGGCGCGCGCGTCACGCTCATCGAGCCGGCCGATCCGCCGCTCGTGCCCGCGGTCGGCCCCGAGCTCGCCCGCCGGCTCCACGACATGCACGAGGAGCGCGAGGTGCGGGTGCGCACGGCGCTGCCCGCCTCCCTCGAGCTCGCCGACGACGCGGTGCGCATCGAGCTCACCGACGGCGACCCGATCGAGGCCGACGCGCTGCTCGTCGGCATCGGCATCATCCCGAACACCGGCCTCGCCGAGTCGGCCGGGCTCGACGTCGACAACGGCGTGCTCGTCGACGAGCGGCAGCGCACCGCCGACCCGCGGGTGCTCGCGGTCGGCGACATCGCCCGGCTGCGGTTCGCCGACGGCGCGCTCGCCCGCCGGCACGAGCACTGGGACAACGCGATCGCCTCCGGCGTCCGCGCCGCCGCGGCGATCGTCGACGACCCCGAGCCGGCGCCGTCGGCCGGCTGGTTCTGGTCGGACCGCTACGGCTGCCACGTCGAGGGCGTCGGCGAGATGCACGTCGACGGCACCACCGTGCTCCGGCACGACCGCGACGGCCGACCGACCGCCGCCTTCCGGCTCGGCGCCGACGGCCGGATGCTCGGCGCCGCCGCCATCGACGGCGGCCTCACGGTGCGCGCCGCGCGCCGCATCATCGACCGCGGCGCAGTCGTCGACCCCGAGGCGCTCGCCGACCCCGCCGTCGACCTCAAGCGGCTCGCGCGCTGACGCGCCCCCACCACTTCACGACACTCTGGAACGGAGTACAGCATGAACGACCACGTCACCGGCACCGCCGCCGGCCCCGTCGCGGGCGCCGTCGTCGACGCCGAGCTCGCCTACCGCGTGCAGCAGTTCTACTTCCTCGAGGCCGAGCTCCTCGACGACGGCCGGTTCTCGGACTGGCTCGAGGTCTTCGACGAGGACCTCGTCTACTGGGCGCCGCTGCGCACCAACCGCCTGCGCCGGCAGGCCGCGCTCTCGATCAGCGGCCCCGACGACGCCGCCTACTTCGACGAGACGAAGGAGTCGCTCGCCTGGCGCATCCGCCGCTACGACTCGGGCATGGCCTGGGCGGAGGACCCGCCGAGCCGCACGAACCACGTGATCTCGAACATCATCGCCCGTCCGGTCGACGGCGGCGAGCTCGAGGTGCGCAGCAACTTCCTCGTCTACCGCAACCGGCTGCAGGTCGAGACCGACCTCTACTCGGGCCGCCGCACCGACCTCGTGCGCGTCGACGAGGACGGCCGGTTCCGCATCCGCCGCCGCGAGATCCTGTTCGACCAGAACGTGCTGCAGGCGAAGAACCTCAGCACCTTCTTCTAGGACCGGGACGACGACGCAGATGAACGACCAGCACAACGCCGCCGGCCCCCGCGGGTGGCTCGACGGCGACGTCGCCCTCATCACCGGCGGCGGCTCGGGCATCGGCCGCGCCGTCGCCGAGCGGTTCGTCGCCGAGGGCGCGCGCGTCGCGATCCTCGGCCGCGACCTCGCGAAGCTCGAGGCGGTCGTCGCCGCGAGCCCGGCGCCCGAGCGGATGCTCGCGATCGCCGGCGACGTGCGCGAGCCCGAGTCGATGCACGCCGCGGTCGCCGCGGTCGTCGAGCGCTTCGGCCGACTCGACACCCTCGTGCCGAACGCCGGCGTGTGGGACTGGAACCGCTCGGTCACCCGCCTCGACGGCCCGTCGCTGAAGTCGGCCTTCGAGGAGGTGCTCTCGATCAACGTGATCGGGTACGCGCTCGCCGTCGAGGCCGCCTGGCGCGAGCTCGTCCGCAACCGCGGGCAGATCGTCATGACGCTCTCGAACGCCTCGTTCCACACCGCCGGCGGCGGCGCGCCCTACACGGCGTCGAAGTTCGCCTGCCGCGGTCTCGTGAAGCAGCTCGCCTACGAGCTCGCGCCGAAGGTGCGCGTGAACGGCGTCGCGGTGGGCGGCATGGACACCGACCTGCGCGGCCCGGCGTCGCTCGGCCTCGACGACCGGTCGATCCACGACTCGTTCGCGAAGAGCGAGGTGACCGGCGATAATCCCTACCTGCCGCTGCACGACGCATCGACAGACCCCCATGACTTCACCGGCGCCTACGTGCTGCTCGCCTCGACGGCGAACTCGAGCAACATCACCGGCGCCATCATCCCCGCGGACGGCGGCATCGCCGTGCGCGGATTCCGCACCGCAGCGGGAGGAGACGACCTGTGACCGTCGACAAGAACCCCACCGCCGGCCTCATCCGGCAGGCGCAGTACTTCCCCGAGTCGATCGCCCTCGACTACGAGGACCAGATCTGGACGTACGCCGAGCTCGTCCGCGACATCGAGGCCTGGGCGAAGGTGCTCGAGGGCCGCGGCGTCCGCCCCGGCGATCGCGTCGCCTTCCTCGGCATGAACAGCTCGTCGTTCGTCATCTCGATGTTCGCGAGCTGGTGGATCGGCGCGATCTTCACGCCGCTGAACTACCGCCTCGTCTCGCAGGAGGTGCTCGACCTGCTCGACCAGGCGGCGCCCCGGCTGCTCATCGTCGAGCCGAGCCACCGCGAGACCGTCGACCACATCTCCTACCTCCCCGAGCTCAACGACGTCGAGCTGCTGCTCGTCGACACCGACCCGGCGGTGCCGCTCGACGTCGAGGTGCGCCTGCCCTGGTTCCTCCTCAGCGCGCGGCTCGAGAAGTACGGCACCCGCGAGGCGCCCGAGTTCGTGAGCGCCGTCGACGACGACCTCGCGATGATCATGTTCACCTCGGGCACCACCGGCCGCCCGAAGGGGGTCGAGCTCACGCACGGCAACCTCTGGTGGAACTCGGTGAACGTCGACTCGATCGTCGACACCCGCCGCGGCGACACGAACTACACCGCGACTCCCCTCTTCCACATCGGGGCGCTCAACGCGCTCACGATCCGGGCGTTCGTGCGCGGCAGCAAGACCGTGATCCGCCGCCAGTTCGATCCCGCCCAGGCGCTCGCCGACATCGAGCGGCATCGCGCGAACCAGGCGTTCATGGTGCCGGCGATGCTCAAGGCGATGGAGGCGCAGCCCGGTTTCGTCGCCGCCGACCTCACCTCGATGCGGGCGCTCATCTGCGCCGGTGCGCCGGTGCCGCCCGTGGTGATCCGCAGCTACCTGAAGAAGGGCATCGCGGTGCAGCAGGCGTGGGGGCTCACCGAGACCGCGCCGTTCGCGACCTACCTCCCCACCGAGCTCACCGCCGACAAGGCCGGCTCGTGCGGCCTGCCGATGCCGTTCACCCAGGTGCGCATCGTCGACCCCGAGACGCTCGAGCACGTCACCGACCCGGGCAGCACCGGCGAGATGTGGGTGCGCGGCCCGAACGTCACGCGCGGCTACTGGAACAACCGGCTCGCGACCGAGCAGTCGTTCCACGAGGGCTGGTTCCGCTCGGGCGACATCGGCCACACCGACGACGACGGCTACCTCTACATCGTCGACCGGCTCAAGGACACCGTGATCACCGGCGGGGAGAACGTCTACCCCGCCGAGGTCGAGCGCGTGCTCATGGAGATGCCCGGCATCCGCGACATCGCGATCGTCGGACTCCCCGACGAGAAGTGGGGCGAGGCGGTCGTCGCCGTCGCCACGCTCGACGGCACCGAGGAGGTGACGATCGACGAGCTGCGCGAGTTCGCCGGGCGGCACCTCGCCCGCTACAAGATCCCGAAGACGCTCGTCGTCGTCGACGACCTCGTCCGCACCCCCGCGGGCAAGCTCAACAAGACCGAGATCCGCGCGATCGCCCGGCAGCGCACCGTCACCGAGGAGGCCACGGCATGAGTCACGACCACGAGATCGACGAGGTCGATCTGCTCCGCTGGCCCGACCCGCTCCCCGAGTCGTGGCAGGCCGTCGAGCGGCCCGCGTCCGGCGGCGCCGAGCAGTCGTTCGAGGTGCGCGAGCACGGCGAGCCGCGCGGCACCGCCGAGGTGCGCCACGTGGTGCGCAGCCGCATCGCCGAGACCTACCCGGTCGGCCACCGCGACCGGCTCGTCGAGCCGAGCGACGACCTCACCGCCGAGGGGCTGCAGCTCGTGTCGGAGCTCGTCATGCGGGCCGACCCGGCCTGCCGCCGGCTCGTCGTCGCCACCGCCGAGGGCGATGTCGCGGCGATCGGGCGCGCCGAGCGCGCCGGCTACCGCTACGTCGTCGACGTCGACCTCCGCGAGGGCTCGCTCTCGCTGATGGCCGCCGAGCCCGCGTGGGTGCTCGAGGAGTCGCGGCGCATCGACGACGTGCCGACGCACTGAGCCCCGGCCCGATGACGGGGTCCCGCCGCGCGGCGCGGCCCCGTCATCGCGGGCTCGGCGCGCGAGGCGCGACCGGTGCGCGGCCCGGCGCCGTACCGGCGGTGGCGGCGGCGCCGCTCACTCCAGCGTGCGCTGCCGCGTCTCCTCGAGCATCCGGTGCATGCGCAGCACCTGCTGCGAGGCCGACGAGCACACCCGCCGCAGCGCGTGCGCCTGCGACTCGGGGGCGTAGCTGCCGACCGGCCCCGACACCGACATGGCGGCGACGGGCGTCTCGTTCGGTCCCATGATCGGGGCGGCGATGCAGGTGAGGCCGGAGACGATCTCCTCGCGATCGAAGGCGACGCCGGTGCGCCGCACGCGCTCGAGCTCGGTGCGCAGCGCATCCGCGTCGGTGATCGTGTTCGGGGTCCAAGGGGCGAGCTCGCCGGCGAGCGCGAGCTCGGTCGCATCGGCGTCCCAGGCGAGCAGCACCTTGCCGACGCCGGTGCAGTACGCGGGCGCAGTGCCGCCGATGCGGGTCGGCGAGCGCATCGACATGTGCCCGTGCAGCTTGTTCAGGTAGACGACGCGGTCGCCGTCGAGCGCCGCGAGGTGCACCGTCTGCCGGCTCGCCTCGTACATGTCGGCGAGGAACGGCGTGAGCAGGTCGCGAAGCCGCGTGAGCTCGGGCGACTCGGTGCGCTCGGCGCCGCCGCCCTGCACGACGCGGCCGAGCCGGTACGCGCTGCCGGCGCGCTCGACGGCGCCGTTGCGCTGCAGCACCGTGAGGATGCGGAAGGCGGTCGATTTCGACAGGCCGGTGCGCCGGGCGAGCTCGGAGACGCCGACGCCGACGTTCGCGTCGTCGCCGAAGGCGTTGAGCAGAGCGAGCGCCTTGTCGATGGCGTTGCGGTCGTCGCGCTGCGGGCGCGGCGCGGAGCGGGTTGCGTCGGACATTCTCACCTCGTGATCGGGGGCCCGCGGCACTGCGGGCCGGGCGGTCGCCGCCCGAAACATGCGTCCATTCTACCAGGATGCACGTCCACTGCACTGGACGGTACGGCCGCGGCTCGCTAGGCTCGGCACATGGGCATGGCGCAACTCGTCTCGCGGAACCTCCGTCGCATCCGCGGCGAGCGGGGGCTCTCGCTCGCCGAGCTCGCCCGCCGGGCGGGGCTGTCGAAGCAGACGCTCTCGACCATCGAGCAGGGCGACGCGAACCCGACCATCGAGACCGTCGCGGCGATCGCCGAGGCGCTCGGCGTGTCCTTCCGCGCCCTCGTCACCGATTGGGGCAGCGCCTCGCGACTCGTGCGCGGCGACGACGTCGACTGGCGGCCCGAGGCGGGCGGCGAGCGGGCGCCGCTCATGCAGCTGTTCGGCTCGGGCTACGTGCGCACCGCGCTGCTGCGGCTCGACCCCGCCGAACCGCTCGAGACGCGGCCGCCCGAGTCGACCGGCGCGCTCCACCACGTGTACGTGCTCGACGGCGAGATCGAGGCGGGACCCGAGCACGAGCTCGAGCGGCTGCGCGCCGGCGACCACCTCACCTTCCCCGCCGACCGGCCGCATCGGCTGCGGGCGCTCGACGCGGTCGCGACCGCGCACCTCACCTCGACCTCGCCGCAGCAGGCGCAGTTCGCGCGCGGCTGACGGCCTGCCCCGTCGTCGCGCGCAGCGCGTGCCGCCGTCCGGAACGGGACCGGCGGGCCGGCGCTCGCCTGCCTACCGTGGAACGACGCGCATCCCCGCGCCCGCCGCCGACGGCAGCCACCCGCTGACGACCTGAGGAGCAACGATGACCTCCGTCGAGATCCCCGACTACCGCACGAACGACTACTTCGGCCTGGAGGACCGCTGGCTCGAGACCGCGCCGGGCGAGCTCACCCACTACCACGAGGTCGGCGAGGGCGAGCCGATCCTGCTGCTGCACGGCTCCGGCACGGGCGTGTCCGCGGCCGCGAACTGGTGGCTCGCGCTCGACGACATGAGCCGCTACGGCCGGGCGATCGCGATCGACTCGATCGGCTACGGCCAGACCGTCGTCGCCGAGGGCACCGCGTACGGCATCCGCGCCTGGGTCGACCACTCCATCCGCGTGCTCGACGCGCTCGGCATCGAGCGGACCTGGATCGTCGGCAACTCGCTCGGCGGCTGGGTCGCGCTGCAGCTCGCGATCGACCACCCCGAGCGTGTGCTCGGCGTGGTGTCGATGGGCACCGGCGGCGCGAAGAAGACCGCCGCGCTCGCCGGCCACGCCGCGCCGACGCTCACCGAGGAGGGCGTGCGCGAGGGGCTGAAGCTCTTCGTGGTCGACGAGACCCTCATCACCGACGAGCTCGTCGCGGTGCGCTACGAGGCCGCCGTGAACGACACCGCGAACGACCGCCTCGTCGACGTCGTCACCGCGCGCGACCGCGACCGCGAGGAGTTCCCGCTCGACTTCGACGCGCTCGCCCGGCTCGAGATGCCGGTGCTGCTCGTGCACGGGATGCAGGACCGCGTGATCCCCGTCGCCCGCACCTGGGACCTCGTGCGGACCATCCCGAACTCCGACGCGCACCTGTTCAGCAACTGCGGGCACTGGTCGCAGGTCGAGAAGGCCGACGAGTTCAACGGGGTGCTCGCGGGCTGGTTCGCCGCCCGCGGCCTCGGCGCGTAGTCGGGAGCCGCCGGCCCGCGCCGTCATGCGTCGGTCGTCGGGGCCGTGCCATCCGGTGGCGCCGGATCATCCGTCGGGGCCACGAGCCCGTCGACGACGCGGATGGTGCGATCGGCACGGTCGGCGACGGCCGGGTCGTGGGTGACGAGGACGATCGTGAGCCCCTGCGCGTGCAGTTCGGCCAGGTGATCGAGCACCGCGGCCGAGCTCGCGCGGTCGAGCGCGCCGGTGGGCTCGTCGGCGAGCAGCAGCACGGGCGCGTTCACGAGCGCCCGCACCAGTCCGGCGCGCTGCCGTTCGCCGCCCGAAGCGGTGGCGGCGTCCTGGTCGGCGACGCCGCCGAGGCCGAGCAGTTCGAGCCGGGCGTCGACTTCGCGGGCCGCGGCGGCCCGCGCGCGCCGACCGCGCCAGAGCGCGGGGATGAGCGCATTCTCGCGGAGCGTGCAGCCCTCGAGCAGGTGCGGCTGCTGGAAGACGAACCCCACACGGTCGAGCCGGAGCGCCTCGAGCTCGGCCTGGTCGAGTCCGCCGAGGTCGACGCCGTCGAGCTCGACGGTGCCCGCGGTCGGCGGGTCGATGCCGCTGAGCGCGTAGAGCAGGGTCGACTTCCCCGAGCCGGAGGCGCCCATGATCGCGACGAACTCGCCGCGGTGCACGTCGACGTCGATGCCGTGGAGCACCTCGATCTCGGCGTCGCGGCCGAGCGGGAACGACTTGCGCACGCCCCGGGCGCGGATGATCGACGGTCGATCGGCGGTGCGGGGGTCGATGCCGGAGCGGCTGGTGGTGGTCATCTCGGGACTCCTTCCGGGGAGGCGGATTCGGGCCGCGTCAGGCGTCCTGCCCGGCGACGAGCCGAGCCGCCTGCGAGGGCGCCAGCCGGCCGACGCCGAAGCGGACGATCGCGACGACGGCGATGAGCTGGAGCGCGGGGAGCACCACGACGGTGAGCAGCGGGTCGGGGTGCAGCGGCAGCCCGCTCGCGCCGAGCGCGCGGCCGGCGAGTGCGAGCAGGCCCGTGCCGAGGGCCGGCGCGGCCGCCGCGCCGAGCAGCGCGCCGACGGCCGCGGGGCCGGCGAGCCGCAGGAGGTACTGCGCACGGGTCTGGCCGATCGGCGCGCCGATCGCCTGCGCGACCGCCCGGTGGCGAGCGTCGCGGACGAGCAGCAGCCGCAGGGTGACCGCGGTGACGAGCGCCGTGAGCGCGATCGCCGCGGTCGCCGCGCCCCACGAGAGGGCCGTCGCGGCGCGCTCGATCGGTCCGAGCACCTCCGCGCGGGCGGCGTCGACGTCGGTGACCCGTGCCGGGGCGGCGAGTGCGGCGCAGCGGTCGATCAGCGCAGGCACCTGCTCGGGCTCGCGCGCATCCACGAGCACGGTGGTCCACAGCGGGGCGCCGATGCCCTCGTCGAGCACGGCCTTGGCGGTGCGTCCCGAGTTCGTGATGTCGCGGTAGACCCCGACCACGGCGAAGCGCGTCGGGCCGTCGTCGAGACGCAGCTCGAGCTGATCGCCGACGCCGACTCCGAACGACGCGGCGTTCGACTCCGACAGGGCGATCTCCCCCGGCCCGGTCGGCGCACGGCCGCCGAGGTAGACGAGCGGGAAGGCGGTGTGGTCGCCCGACTCGACGTTGAGCCCGGTCCAGCCGCCGTCGGGATCGCGCGCGGGGATGCGGGAGGTGCGCAGGGTCGTGAACCGCTCGACCGCGGGGTCGGCGCGCAGGGCCGTCTCGACCGCGGCGAGCCGGTCGTCGACGGTGGCGTCCTCGCGGAACCCGATCATCAGGTCGCTGACGGCGATGCCGGTGGCGGCGGCGAAGCCGGGGGCGGCGACGGTGGCGCGCAGGCCCACGGGCACGGCGGCGAGGAGCGTCGCGGCGAGGGCGATCGCGCCGATCGCGAGGTGATCGGCGCGCGCCCGGCGCAGCTGGGCGAGGCCGAGCGTCCACCAGGCCGGCGCGATCGGCCGCCGGCGCCCGCGGCCCCGTGCGACGCGGCGGCGCGGGGCGATCGC
>JAAYAS010000160.1 GCA_012719255.1 Microbacteriaceae bacterium
GAACAGGTTGAAGCTCTGGAACACCAGGCCGATGTCCGCGCGCTGCTTGGCGGCGTCCTTCTGCGAAATCTCGTGCAGCACGCCGTCCCGCTCGCGGTAGCCGATGAGCTCACCGTCGACGTACAGCCGGCCGGCATCGACCTTCTCCAGGTGATTGACGCACCGCAGCAGCGTCGATTTGCCGCTGCCCGACGGGCCGATCAGGCACGTCACCGTGCCCGCGGGGACCTCGAGGTCGATGCCCTTGAGGACCTCGAGCCGGCCGAAGTTCTTGCGGACCTGGCGGGCCTCCACCATCGGGCGGCCGGTGTCGCGGGTGGGCTGGCTCATCGGGGGTCCTCCTCGTTGAAGCGGCGCTCCGGGGCGTCGACGACGCGGGCGTTGCCGGGCGGGACGCCTTCGGCGTCGGCGAGTGCGGCCAGCTGGCGCGCGGTGAGCTGGCGGGTGGCGCCCTTGGCGTAATGGCGCTCCAGGTAATGCTGGCCGACCATGAGAATCGAGGTGATGGCCAGGTACCAGGTGGCGGCGACCAGCAGCATCGGCACCGGCAGGAACAGCTCGTTGGCGATGTCCGTGGCGCGGCCGTAGAGCTCGGCGGTGTAGGGCACCGCGACGACCAGCGAGGTGGTCTTCAGCAGCGAGATGAACTCGTTGCCCGTCGGCGGGATGATGATGCGCATCGCCTGCGGCAGCACCGTCCGGCGGATCGTCTGCGACCAGCTCATGCCCAGCGCCTTCGACGCCTCCGTCTGGCCCTCCGGCACCGCCTGAATGCCGGCGCGGACGATCTCGGCCATGTACGCGGCCTCGTTGAGGCCCAGGCCCAGCACCGCGAGCAGGAACGTGTTCTGCAGCGCGGTCTGCAGATCGATCTCGGTGAAACCGACGCTCACCGAGCTGTAGATCGTGCCCAGCAGACCCCAGAACACCAGCTGCACGTACACCGGGGTGCCGCGGAAGAGCCAGAGGAACAGCCACGACACCGACTTCAGCACCGGGTTGTCGCTGAGGCGCATCACCGCGAGCACGAGGCCCATGACGATCGCGATGAGCATCGACAGCAGCGTGAGCGCGATCGTGATGCCGACCGCCTGGAACACCCGCTGGTCGAAGAGGTAGGCGCCGACCCGGCCCCACTGGAACTCCTCGCGGGTCGCGGCGTCGTAGACGAACAGCGCGAGCGCGACGACGAGCAGCACCGCGAAGGCGGTGCGCCAGGGGTGGCGGAGCTTGACGGCGACGATCGGCTCGCCGCCGACGACGGCCGGGGACTCCGCCCCGGCCGTCGCGGTGGGTCGGGGGCTACTCGACACCGTTGATCACGGCCTCGTCGACCGCGCCGGCCTCGACGCCCCAGAGCTCGAGGATCTCGGTGTAGGTGCCGTCGTCCATGAGCTCCTGCATCGCCGCCTGGATCGCGTCGACGAGCTCGCCGTCCTTGGCGAGCACCATGCCGTAGGGGGCGGCGTCGAAGATGTCGCCGACGAGCTCGACCTTGCCGTCCGAGAGCTTCACCGAGTTCTGCGCGATCGGCGAGTCGGCGAGCATGTACGGCACGTTGCCGAGCACGACGTCGTTCGTCGCCTCGTCCTGGCCGTCCTTCTTCAGGATCTCGATCGCGTCCTTGCCGTCGGCGACGCACTTCTCGCTCTCGGCCATGAGGTAGTCGTCCGAGGTGGTGGTCGCCTGCGCGCCGATGCGGAGGCCGCAGAGGTCGTCGGGCATCGGGTCGGCGTCGACGTTCTGCACGAACTGCAGGCCGGCCTCGTAGAAGTCGACGAAGTCGACGGTCTCCTGCCGCTCGAGGGTGTCGGAGAAGCTCGACGAGCCCATGTCGAGGGTGCCGGCGCTCACCTTCGGGATGATCTGGTCGAAGCCCTCCTTCGACCACTCGACCTCGAGGCCGAGCTTCGCGCCGAGCGCCTCGACGAGATCGACCTCCCAGCCGATCGGCTCGCCGTCGGGGCCGGCGTACTGGTTCGGCGCGTAGGTCGCGTCGGTGCCGACCTTGAGCACGCCCGCGTCGGCGATCGCCTGGGGGAGGAGGCCCGAGGCGGCCTCCGACTGCTCGACGCCGGCGACGATGGCGGCGCCGTCGGCGGCGGTCTCGCCCCCGCCCTCGACGTTCTGCGCGCAGCCGGTGAGCGCGAGCGCCGCGGCCGAGACGGTCGCGAGCAGGCCGACGAGGCCGCGGCGGTGGGGACGGGTGATTGAGTGCGTCATTGCGACTCGCTTTCGTCATCGCGGGCAGCGGTGCCCGGGGTGGGTCCGAACTCGGGGTTCGATGGGTCGCGACGGCTCGTGGCCGGCGCCGACGACTCCGACATTAGCGAATGGATGCGCAGAAGCGCGATCCGCACCGCAGGACGCGCCGGAATCGTTGCGTTCGTTGCGCAGAGTGCACGGCGAACCGGGCGTTCGGTGCGCAATCCCGGCAGGACGGCGTCACTCGTCCGGCGCGTCGCCGATCGCGCGGCCGACCCAGCCGACGGCGGCCTCGAGCGGCGCGCCCGAGGCGTCGCGCTTCGCGAGCCCCTCCGGGAGCGCGCGGATCGCGCCGTCGCGGGCGTTCGCCATCGCCGGCGCCGCGCCCGCCCAGGCGATCGCGAGCCGCGACTCGCCGCGCAGGAAGCGCTGCGAGCGCACGCCGCCGGTGGCGCGCCCCTTCGTCGGGAACTCGGCGAGCGGGCTCGTCTTCGCCGAGCCGAACACGTCGCCGAAGAGCGCCTCGTCGGCGGGCGGCTCGGCGACGGTGACGACGACGGCGCGCTCGGCATCGGCCGCGGCGACGACCGAGAAGCCAATGAGCTCGGCGCCCTCGGCGAGCTTCATGCCCGCCATCCCGCCGGCGTTCGCCCCCTGCGGGCGCACGAGCGAGGCCGAGTAGCGCAGCAGCTGGGCGTCGGAGCTCATGAGCACGAGCTCGTCGTCGTCGGCCGCGCGGGCGGCGCCGACGACCTCGTCGCCGGGCTTGAGGTTGATCGCGAGCAGCTCGTGGTGCTTGCCCCACTCGGCCGGGTTCACGCGCTTCACCACGCCGCCGCGGGTGGCGAGCGCGAGCGGCGTCGACTCGCCGAGCGCGACGAGGCCGACGATGCGCTCGCCCTTGTCGGCGATGCCGAAGTACTCGCGCGCCGACACCCCGGCGTTGAGGAGCGCCGAGGCGGCCGGCGACACCGGCAGCGAGACCGCGCTCATCCGGTAGGCGCGGCCGCGGTTCGTCACCGCGGCGAGATCGGCGGTCGTGGTGGTGGCGAGGTCGGCGACGAGCGCGTCGTGCTTCGAGCGCCGCCGCGGGCGGGGGAGCGCGCCGTCGTCGCCGAGGTCGACGCGGAGGATGCGGCCGCTCGCCGAGAGCAGCACGCGGGTCGGCGCCTCCTGCACCTGCAGCGCCGCCGGCTCGGCGGCACCGCGCGCCGCGGGCGTGCGGGCCGGGGCGGCCACGGCGTCGAGCAGCACGGTGCGGCGCGGGGTGGCGAACTCGTCGGCGGCGGCCTCGAGCTCGCGGCTCACCTGCGCGCGCAGCAGCTCGTCGGAGCCGAGGAGCGCGAGCAGCTCCTCGATCTCGCGGCGGAGCTGATCGGCCTCGGCCTCGAGCTCGATGCGCGAGAACTTCGTGAGCCGGCGCAGCCGCAGCTCGAGGATGTACTCGGCCTGCGCCTCGGAGAGGTCGAACACGAGCCGCAGCCGCCCGCGCGCCTCCTCGGCGTCGTCGGAGGAGCGGATGATCTGGATGACCTCGTCGATGTCGACGATCGCGATGAGGAGGCCCTCGACGAGGTGGAGTCGCTCCTGCCGGCGGGCGAGGCGGTGCTCGCTGCGGCGGCGCACCACCTCGATGCGGTGGTCGAGGTAGACCTCGAGCTGCTCGCGCAGGCCGAGCGTGCGCGGGCTGCCGTCGACCAGCGCGACGTTGTTGCAGTGGAAGGAGTCCTCGAGCGGGGTGTGCCGGTAGAGCTGCTCGAGCACCGCCTCGGGGGCGAAGCCGGTCTTCACCTCGATGACGAGCTTCAGGCCGTTCGTGCGGTCGGTGAGGTCGACGACGTTCGAGATGCCGGCGAGCTTCTTCGACTGCACGCCCTGCTTGATCCGCTCGATCACCTTCTCGGGGCCGACGAGGTAGGGCAGCTCGGTGAC
>JAAYAS010000161.1 GCA_012719255.1 Microbacteriaceae bacterium
CCGAAGATCATGACCTCGAGCGTGGAGAAGCCGAAGCCTTGCGCGGCGAGGATCGCGCCGAAGGCGAAGACCCCGGCGAGGCCATCGCGGTACACCGCCGCCGAGATGAGGAACCAGAAGGTCGGGCGCGCGTGCTTGAAGAGCCGCACGAGGTCCTTCGCGAGGACGACGTAGGAGGCGAAGAAGCCGACCCGCTTCGCCGCCGAGTAGGCGGGCGACTCAGGGACGTTGCGGAAGAGGGGGATCGAGAAGAGGATCGTCCACACCGCGCAGACCACGGCGACGAGCTTGAAGGCGAGGGCCTGGTCGCTGCCGATCCCGAAGATGAGGGGGATGCAGACGATGAGCGCGACGACGCCGCCGATGTAGCCGAGGCCCCAGCCGAGGCCGGAGATCCGGCCGACCGTCGCGGGCGTGGAGACCTCGCCGAGCATCGCGTAGTAGCTGACGTTGCCGATCTCGCTGACGACGGCGGCGATGGCCACCGCGATGGCGCCGAACCAGAAGTACCGCGGGTCGGCCTCGACGAAGAACAGCGAGAACTGGATGAGCGCGATGGCGATCGTCGCGCCGATGATCCACTTCTTCTTGTTGCCGCGCGCGTCGGCCTGCTGCCCGAGCACGGGGGCGAGCACGAGGATGAGGATGCCCGCGGCGAAGTTCGCCCAGCCCCACCATTCGCTCAGCTCCGTCAGCCCCTGGCAGTAGGCCGAGCCGATGTACTCGTCGAGCGCGCAGCTCATCCACGAGCCGTTGGCGAGCTGCCCGCTCGCGGCGACGGCCGGGTCGAGGAACTGCCGCGAGGTGAGGTACAGCGACACCCACACGAAGGTGAGGATGACGGTGTTGAAGGGCTGCAGCGCCCAGTCCCACATCGCCCACGACCACACGACCTTCTTCGGCGGCGGCGTGTCCCCGAGGCCTCGGCCGATGGGCCCGAGCGCCCCCGTGTTCATCGTCGGTCGCAGCGGGGTGGCGTCGTCGCCGGCCTGGCTCATGGGCACAACCTAACCACGTCCGGTGAACGGCGGGTAGCGCGAGATCGGAGATGAATGCGGGGCTCGCCGCTCCCGCCCCGCCTGCGCGCGTCGGTGATCAGCCCAGTCGGGGAGGAATGCACGGGGTCGCCTCGCGCGCTCCCGGTGCGCCGGTGCGGGGGCCGCGGTCGGGCTACCCGCGGGGCGCGCGCCGGCGCTGCGTGACGGCGAGGAGCGCACCGCCGAGCAGCAGGAGCAGGCCCGCGCCGGCGATGACCGGGAGCGGCTCGGTGCCGCCGGTGGGCGGCAGTGCCGGGGATGCGGCGCCGGTGACCTCGACGGTGAACGAGACGCTGTGCCCGCCGTAGGAGGCAGTGATGACGTGCGGGCTCGCGCTGGGGAAGGTGACCGTGTTGCCGACGATGACGTCGCTCGGCACGCTGCTGGTCAGGGTGAGTCGCGATGACACGTCGGCGAGCTCGGTGCCGCCGCCGTCCACGAGGGCTGCGGTGACCGTCACGGTGTCGCCGATCTCCGCCGACGTGCGCGGCGTTGTCGTCAACGCCAGCCCGGTCGCAGCGGCGGGGGTGACGAAGTCGATCCGGGTCTCGGTCTCGCTGAGGTCGATCATGAAGTCGGCGCCGACCCCCGTCGCGGTGATCACGGCTGGGGTGTCACCCCAGCC
>JAAYAS010000162.1 GCA_012719255.1 Microbacteriaceae bacterium
CTTCGGGCCCTGGAGGTCGACGAGGATCGCGACCGGCAGGCCGAGCTCTTCCGACGCCTCGCGCACGAGCCGGTAGTTGTTCGTGTGGACCGAGTGGTCGCCGTGGCTGAGGTTGAAGCGGGTGACGTTCACCCCGGCTTCGAGGAGGGCGCGCACGCCCTCGGGGGTCGACACTGCCGGTCCGAGTGTGGCGACAATCTTCGCGCGACGCGACATCGATGCTCCGTTCTTGGCTGACAGGCCCGAATATGAACGGTGCCGAGCCTACTCGACCCGCGAGACGGGCATGGACACCGCGCGTCGGCGCCGGCCGCTCCCCCGCGCGAGGCGGAGCGCGGCCGGCGCACCGGCGGTCAGGCGCGCGGCACCGCGAACGGCGCGTCGACGGTGGTGACCGGCGCGGGCAGGCGGGTGCCGCCGAGCAGGTACCGGTCGACGGCCGCCGCCGCGGCCCGGCCCTCGGCGATCGCCCAGACGACGAGCGAGGCGCCGCGGCCCGCGTCGCCGGCGACGAACACGCCGTCGACGGCCGTCGCGAACCGCGCATCCCGGGCGAGCGCGCCGCGCCGGCCGCGGGCGAGGCCGAGCTGCGCCTCGAGCGCGCCCGCCTGGGCGCCGGCGAACCCGGTCGCGTTGAGCACGAGGTCGGCGGGCAGCACCCGCTCGGTGCCGACCTTCGGGCCGCGCCGGCCGTCGGCGCCGAACTCGGTGTCGGCGACGCGCAGGCCGACGACCCGGCCGTCCGCATCCCCGACGAGCTCGACCGTCGCGGCCTCGTAGCGACGCTCGCCGCCCTCCTCGTGCGAGGTCTGCACCTCGTACAGCCGCGGCACCGTCGGCCACGGCTGGTCGGCGGGCCGCTCCTGCGGCGGGCGGCGGCCGATCGCGAGGCTCGTCACCGAGGCCGCGCCCTGCCGGTGCGCCGTGCCGATGCAGTCGGCGCCGGTGTCGCCGCCGCCGATGACGATCACGTGCCGGCCGGCCGCATCCGGGGCGCCGACGACCTCGTCGCCGGCGTTGCGGCGGTTCTGCGCGACGAGGTACGGCATCGCGTCGACGACGCCGTCGAGGTGCTCGCCGGGCACGCCGAGCGGCCGGGCGACCGGCGCGCCGGTGGCGATCACGATCGCGTCGTAGCGGCGGCGCAGCTCGTCCCAGCCGAGGTCGCGGCCGATCTCGACGCCGGGCCGGAAGCGCACGCCCTCGGCGCGCAGCTGCGCGAGCCGCTGCTCGAGCACCTGCTTGTCGAGCTTGAAGTCGGGGATGCCGTAGCGCAGCAGGCCCCCGATGCGGTCGTCGCGCTCGAACACCGCGACCGTGTGCCCGGCGCGCACGAGCTGCTGGGCGGCCGCGAGCCCCGCCGGCCCGGAGCCGACGACGGCGACCGTGCGGCCGGTGAGCCGCTCCGGCGGGCGCGGCTCGAGCCACTCCCCCTCGAGCGCGGCGTCGGCGATCGACTGCTCGATGCGCTTGATCGTCACCGCCGGCTGCGAGATGCCGAGCACGCACGACGACTCGCACGGCGCCGGGCAGAGCCGCCCGGTGAGCTCGGGGAAGTTGTTCGTCGCGTGCAGCCGCTCGCTCGCGGCGCGCAGCTCGCCGCGCCGGGCGAGGTCGTTCCACTCGGGGATGAGGTTGCCGAGCGGGCAGCCCTGGTGGCAGAACGGGATGCCGCAGTCCATGCAGCGGCTCGCCTGCCGCTGCAGCTGCGCGCGGTCCTGCGGCAGCGAGATCTCGCGGTGGTCGAGGATGCGGACCGGCACCGGCCGCCGCTCGGGCAGCTCGCGGGCCGGATGGTCGAGAAAGCCGTGCGGATCAGCCACGGGTCGCCTCCAGGATCTGCGCCCAGGTGGGGGCGTCGTCGGGGTCGCCGCCCGCCTCCTCGGCGGCGCGGCGGATGTCGTGCACGGCCGCCCAGTCGCGCGGCAGCACCTTGGTGAACTCGCCGGCGGCGCGCTCGAAGTCGGCGAGCAGCTCGGCGGCGCGGGCCGAGCCGGTCGCCTCGCGGTGCCGCTCGAGCAGCCCGCGCAGCGCCGCCGCATCCGACTCGTCGAGCGGCTCGAGCCGCAGCTCGCCGCTGCGGCGGGCGTCGGGGTTCACGAGCTCCGGGTCGAGTCGGTGCACGTAGGCGACGCCGCCCGACATGCCCGCGCCGAGGTTGCGGCCGGTGGGGCCGAGCACGGCGACGACTCCCCCGGTCATGTACTCGAGGGCGTGGTCGCCGACCGCCTCGGCGACGGCGGTCGCGCCGGAGTTGCGCACCATGAAGCGCTCGCCGACGACGCCGCGGAGGAAGAGCGCGCCGCTCGTCGCGCCGTAGCCGATGACGTTGCCGGCGATGACGTTCTCCTCGGCGGCGTAGCCGGCCCGCTCGTCGGGGCGCAGCACGAGCTCGCCGCCCGACAGGCCCTTGCCGACGTAGTCGTTCGCGTCGCCGTGCAGCCGCATCCGCACGCCCGCGGGCGCGAACGCCCCGAACGACTGCCCGGCGGTGCCGCGCAGCAGGATGTCGACGGTGCCGGCGGGCAGGCCGTGCTCGCCGTGGGCGAGGGTGATGCGGTGCCCGAGCATCGTGCCGACGGCGCGGTCGGTGTTCCGCACCTCGCGCTCGATCTCCACCGGCTCGCCGCGGTCGATCGCGGCCCGCGCGAGCCGGATGAGCTCGTTGTCGAAGTGCGCGTCGAGCTCGTGCTCCTGGTCGCGCAGCCGGCGCCGCGGGGCGTCGCCGAGGTCGGGGCCGCGGAGCACCGGGGCGAGGTCGAGGCCCGCGGTCTTCCAGTGCCGCAGCGCGTCGTCGACGTCGAGCAGGTCGTCGCGGCCGACGATCTCGTCGAGCGAGCGGGCGCCGAGGGCGGCGAGCAGCTCGCGCACCTCCTGCGCGATGAACTCCATGAAGTTCACGACGTGCTCGGCGCGGCCGGTGAACCGCTCGCGCAGCACCGGGTTCTGGGTCGCGACGCCGACCGGGCAGGTGTCGAGGTGGCAGACGCGCATCATGATGCAGCCC
>JAAYAS010000163.1 GCA_012719255.1 Microbacteriaceae bacterium
CGGCGCGATCGGCTCGACGATCGGCGCCGCGGTGCTCACCAGCACCGTCGTCGGCGGCACGCCCTCCGCGGACGGGTTCACCGCCGCCTTCCTGGTGTCCGCCGGCGCCGCCGCGCTCGCCCTCGCGGCCGCGCTCGCGCTCGCGGGCTGCCAGACCGCATCCGAGCCCGCCGAAACCTGCGCCGCCACCGCCGCGCCCGACGGCGCCGCCGAGGCCCAGGCCGGCGCGTGGCCCCGCGACGTCGCCGTCGGCGACTCGCAGGTGACGATCGAGGCCGCGCCCGAGCGCATCGTGGCGCTGTCGACCGAGACCGGCGACCTCGTGCTCGAGCTCATCGGCCCCGAGCGCGTCGCCGCCGTCGCCGAGGGCTCGGTGACGCCCGGCACCGGCAACCAGCTCGAGCTCGCCGAGCAGGTGCCGACCTCGCTGTCGATGCGCACGAGCCCCGACCCCGAGCAGATCCTCGCCCTCGAGCCCGACCTCGTGATCATGACCGGCCGCCACGACGACGAGCAGTCGGCCGCCGACGCGCTCGCCGCGAGCGGCGTGCCGACCGCGACGTTCCGCACCGGCGACTTCGCGACCGTCGACGGCGTCATCGAGTCGATCGGCGTGCTCGGCGAGCTCGTCGGCGCCGAGGACCGCGCGGCCGAGCTCGCCGACGGCCTGCGCGACGAGGTCGCCGCCGTCACCGACGCGGTCGCCGACGCCGAGACCGCGCCAACGACGCTCGTGCTCCTCGCCCGCGGCGGCACCCCGATGCTCATGGCGCAGCACTCGGCGACCACCCACCTCGTCGAGCTCGCCGGCGGCGCGTCGATCGCGGCCGCCGAGGGCTGGCGCGCGGCGGTGCCCGCCGACCCCGAGCAGATCGTCGCGCTCGACCCCGAGGTGATCCTCGTGCAGGACTTCCGCGATCAGGGCCTCGCGCCGTTCGACGAGCTGCTCTCGAACCCCGCGCTCGCCGAGGTGCGCGCGATCGCCGACGATCGCGTCGTGCTCGTCGACGCCGAGACGACCTCGGGCACCGCCGGTACCCGGCTCGGGGAGGGCCTGCGCGCCGTCGCGGCCGCGCTGCACCCCGAACTCGCGCTGTGACCAGCGCTTTCGCCGCGGCGTAGGCTGGCGGGATGTGGATTCGCGAGGCGCTCGTCGACGGCCCCGCCGGCACCCGGGCGGTCGTCGCGCTCGGCTGGCTGCGCGCCGCGCTGCTCGCCGTCGCAGCGGTCGCCATCGGCGGGATCGTCGACGGGCTCGTCCGGGCGGCCGGCGCCGGCGTGCCCACGGCCGACGGGGGAGCGCCGGCGGGCGCGGGCGACTGGTCGGGGCTCGCGGCGCTCCTCGGCGGCGCAACCGACCCGCACTCCGGTCCGCCGCTCGCCTGGCTCGTGGCGCTCGCCGTCGCGGCCGCGCTCGGCGGTGCCCTCGCCGGCGGCATCGCCGAGGCGCTGCCGGGGCGGATGCAGGGCCGCGAGGAGCGCGCCTGGCGCCGCCGCCTGCTCGCGGGCGCGCTCGAGGGCCGGCTCCGCGCCGCCGCCCCCGCGCACCCCGGGCGGCCCGCCGGGGCCGGTCGGACGGGCCGGTCCGGTGGGGCTGGACGACCGGGCGGCCCCGCGCATCCGGGCGCCGCGCATCCGGGCGCCGCGCATCCCGGCCCGCCGGCCGAGGGGGCCGTGCTCGACGCGGCGACGAGCGGCGTCGAGAAGACGGCCGGCTACCGCGCGAGCTTCCTCGGCCCGACGCTCGGCGCGTTCACGGCGCCGCTGCTCGTGCTCGCCGTGTGGGCGCTCGCGATCGACGCGCTCTCGGGGCTCGTGCTCGCCGCCTTCGTCGCGCTCGTGCCGCTCGTCATCGTCGTCGCCGGGCGCCGGCTGCGCCGCTCGAACCACGAGTTCCGCCGCCGCGAGACCGCCGCCGCGAACCGCTACCTCGAGATGCTCGAGGGGCTCGGCACCCTCCGCGTGCTCGGCGCCGCGCGCCGCGCAAGCGACGAGTTCGCCGCCTCCGCCCGCGCCGCGATGGCGGCGCTCGGACGGCTCCTCGCCCGCAACCAGCTCATGATCGTCGTCAACGACGCCGTCTTCTCGATCGGGATGGGCGCGGTCGCCGTCGCGCTCGTGCTCCGGCGCCTCTCCGACGGCGCGATCAGCCCCGGCGGCGCGGTCGCGGCGGTGCTCCTCACCGTGCTCCTCCACGAGCCGATCGACCGCGTCGGCCGCACCTTCTACATCGGGCTCGGCGGCCGCGCGCGTCGCGACCAGCTCGTCGCGATGCTCGCGGATGCGGATGCGGATGCGGATGCGGATTCGGATGCGGGCGTGGGCGCGGGAGCGCCGGGATCGACCGCGGCGGCTCCTGGCGCACCGGGCCCGAACGCGCCCCGCGCCGCAACGCCTTCGCCCGCATCCGCGCCCCGCCTCGAGCTGCGCGGGCTCGCCGTCGATCTCGACGGCACACGCATCCTGCACGGCCTCGACCTCGAGCTCGTCGCGGGCGGCACGACGGCGATCGTCGGTCCGAGCGGCGCCGGCAAGACGACGCTGCTGCGCGCGATCGGCGGACTGCAGGCGTTCGAGGGCGAGGTGCGGCTCGACGGCGAGCCGGCCGACCCGGCGCGGCTGCGCGCTGCGACGACCCGCGTCGGCCAGCATCCGGCGATCCTCTCGACGACGATCGCCGACAACCTCCGGCTCGTCGCGCCCGACGCCGACGAGGCGCGGCTGCGCGACGCGCTCGCCCGCGCCGAGCTGCTCGACGAGGCACTCGCGCGTCCCGGCGGTCTCGAGTCGGACGTCGGCGAGGCGGGCGCGCAACTGTCGGGCGGGCAGCGGCGCAGGCTCGCGATCGCCCGGGCGCTCCTGCGCGACCGGCCGGTGCTGCTGCTCGACGAGCCGACCGCCGACCTCGACCGCCGCACCGAGACGCGCGTGCGCCGCAGCCTCGCGCGCGCCGCCGCGGGCCGCACCGTCGTGCTCGTCGCCCACCGGCTCGACACCGTGCTCGACGCCGACCTCGTCGTCGTGCTCGACGGCGGCCGCATCGTCGACCGAGGCGCGCCCGCCGAGCTCGCCGCCCGCTCGGGCTGGTTCGCCGAGGCGCTCGGCGCGGGGGAGGTGCGCGCATGACCGGCGACGCGCCGCGCACCAACGCCCGGCGGGCCGCATCCCCGGCGCCGCAGGCCCGGCCTCGCGCCTCCTCGGCGCTCGCGGCCGAGCGTACGTCAGTGCCGCGCCCGGACGCCCCGCGCAGCGACGCCCGGGCCACCGCATCCCCCGCCCCCAACGCCCCGCGCGGCGACGTGCGGTGGCTGCTCGCGTTCGCCCGGCCCGCGACCGCGCGGCTCGCCGGCTCGATCGCGGCCCGACTCGTCGGCCACGCGCTCGGGGCGGTGCTGCTCGCGCTGCCGCTGTGGGCGGTCGGCTTGCTCGCCACCGGCCGGGCCGCGGGCGCCGGATTCATCGTCGCGGTGCTCATCGTGCTCGCCGTCGCCGCGCTCGCGAAGGCGGGGCTGCGCTACCTCGAGCAGCTGCTCGGCCACCTCGCCGCGTTCTCGCTGATGGGCGAGCTGCGGGTGTGGATGATCGACCGGCTGCTGCCGCAGGCGCCCGCCGTCGCCGACGGCGAGGGAGCCGCGCGGCTCCACACCGTCGGCGTGCGCGATGTCGACCGGGTCGAGGTGTTCTTCGCGCACACGATCGCGCCGGCGGTCACCGCCGTGGCGATCCCGCTCGCCGCGGTCGCCGTCGCCGCCGCGACCGCCGGACCGGCGCCGGCCGCCGCCCTCGCCGCCGTGCTCGCGCTCGTGGCAAGCGGCTGTGGCGACGACTCGTCCCCGACCTCGCCGAGCGCGGACGTGACCGCGGTCGCGACGACGACGCAGGTCGCCGACTTCGTCCGCGAGGTCGGGGGAGA
>JAAYAS010000164.1 GCA_012719255.1 Microbacteriaceae bacterium
ACGCCGCCGCCGTCGAGGGGCAGCGGCACGTCATCGCCGGCGCCGATGCGACGATCGACGCCGAGGCCGCCTACGCCGGCGGCTCGGCCGCGCTCGACCGCCTCGACGACCGCTGGTCGCGCATCGACCTCGAGGTCGGGATGACCGCGCCCGGCGTCGACGGCGTCGCCGTGGGCTACGAGCTCCACGACGCGCCGGTCGGCGCGATCGGCACGACCGTCGTCGCGATCGAGGTGCCCGCCGAGGCGTTCGTGCCGCTCATGCTCGGCAACCACTCGCAGTACGTCGACCCGGTCGTCGAGTACGTCGACGGGCTCGTGCGCATCAGCGGCGAGTTCGCCGACGGCCGCCACCGCCTCGAGGAGATCCGGCTGTTCGCCGACGAGGGGCTGCTGAAGTCGGAGACCGTGCGCCTCGAGATCGATGGCGTCGACGCCCTGCAGCGCGGCGAGGTGAGCGGCGCCGACTGGTGCGTCACCGCCGGCCTCGAGACGGTGCTCGAGGACCTCGCCGTGCGCGACGGCGCGATGCACGCCCGCTGGCGCATCGACGGCCTCGACGTCGCCGACCTCGCCGGCGCCCGCTGCATGCGCTGAGGGCCGAACCGGGCATCCGCCGCGAGGATGACGCCGCGCCCGGGGCGGCGCGCGGTGCGTCACACTGGGCGGACGCGCCGCAGGAGCGGCGCCTCGGGACGAGAGCGAGGGAACGGGCATGACGGGCATCCCCGGCGGGTCGGAGCACGACGGCCAGCGCGTCTTCGGCGGCGACGACTACGGTCCGAGCGATTGGCGCGAGCCCGCGGCGGCGCGGCCCCCGGCGGGGGCGCCGGCGCGGCGTCCCGCGCAGCCGCAGCCGCAGCACCAGCACCAGCATTCGCATGCGAACCCGCGCCCGATGCCCCGGGGCCCCGAGCAGCAGCATCCGGGGCAGCAGCATCCCGGGCGGCCGCCGGCGCCCGGTCCCGCGCCCGCCCGGCCCCGCCGCCGCGGACTCGTCGCGGGGCTCGTCGCGGCCGGGCTCGTCGTCGTGCTCGCCGGCGGCGCGGCGCTCTGGGAGTGGCAGGCGCGCGGCTCGGCGGCCGAGCCGTTCGTCGAGGCCCTGCAGGCGCAGAACCTCGTCGTCGACGGCGCCGACGCGAGCATCGCCGCGAGCGGCGGGCACGCCGGCGGCGGCCTCGCCGCGATCGAGTCGCTCGGCGACCGCTGGTCGCGCCTCGACCTCGACGCCGTCGTCACGACCGCGACCGCCGGCGAGTTCGCCGTCGACTACGAGCTGCACGGCGCCCCGACCGACGGCGCCGGCCGCATCGACGAGGCGGTGCTCACCACCTCGCTGCCGCCCGAGGCGGTGCAGCAGATCCTCTACGGCACCCGCAACCCGTTCGAGAACGCCGAGGTCGAGTTCGTCGACGGCCGCTACACCGTGCGCTCGACGAACGAGTGGGGCGGCGTGATCGTCTCGGAGTTCGAGTTCAGCGCGGTCGACGGCGAGTTCCGCCGCGAGATCATCCGCGCCGAGCTCGACGGCGCGAGCCTGCTCGAGAACCTCGACGAGACCGTCTCGCTCACCGACTGGTGCGAGCACTCCGGCCTCGACTCGACGCTCGAGGAGCTCACGATCACCGACGACGCGCTCACCGCGCGCTGGCGCATCGCCGACCTCGACGTCGGCGACCTCGCCCTCGCGATCTGCCTCGGATAGCCGGCCGGTCCGCCCCGCCGCGCCCCGGGCATCCTCGCCCGGGTAGGATCGTCGGGTGCCCGAATCCGAAGTGAACCCGCTCGCGCCCGCCCGACTCGCGACCCCGCCGCGGTCGACGGACCTCGGCCGCCTCGACGCCGGCGTCTGGTCGGCGACCGCGCACCGGGCCGACGACGGCGAGCTCGTCATCGGGGGAGTGCGCGCGAGCGCCCTGCTCGCCGAGCACGGCTCGCCGCTCTACGTCGTCGACGAGCAGGACGTGCGCGAGCGCGCCGCCGCCGCCGTCGCCGACTTCGCCGCGGCTTTAGCCGCGATCGGCGCCGAGGTCGAGCTGCACTACGCCTCGAAGGCGCTGCTCACCATCGACATCGCCCGCTGGATGCAGGAGGCCGGGCTCGGCCTCGACGTCGCCTCGGCCGGCGAGCTCGAGGTCGCGCTCGCCGCGGGCATCGACCCCGCCCGCATCGGCCTGCACGGCAACAGCAAGCCCGATGCGCTGCTGCGCCGCGCGGTGACCGCCGGCGTCGGCACGATCATCGTCGACTCGCAGCAGGAGGTCGAGCGGCTCGCCGCCGTCGCCGCCGAGGCCGGGCGCACCCAGCCGGTGCTCGTCCGCATCAACTCGGGCATCCACGCCGCCACCCACTCGTACCTCGCCACGTCGCACGAGGACCAGAAGTTCGGGCTCACCTTCGACGAGGCGCGCGCCGCCATCGCCCGCATCCGCGAGGTCGACGGGCTCGAGCTCGCCGGCCTGCACTCGCACATCGGCTCGTCGATCCACGACGCCGCCGGCTTCGGCGCCGCCGCCGACCGGCTCATGCGGTTCCGTGCCGAGCTGCTCGCCGGCGGCCCCGTGCCCGAGGTGAACCTCGGCGGCGGCTTCGGCATCGCCTACCTGCCGAGCGACGACGCGACCCCGCTCGCCGAGCTCGCCCGCGGCATCGCCGCCGAGGTCGAGCGCGCCTGCCGCGAGACCGGCACCGACCTGCCCCGCCTCACCTTCGAGCCCGGCCGCTCGCTCGTCGGCACCGGCGGCACCACGCTCTACACCGTCGGCACCACGAAGACGGTGCACGTGCCCGTCGACGGCGGCACCGCCGAGCGCCGCTACATCTCGGTCGACGGCGGCATGAGCGACAACGCCCGCCCCGCCCTCTACGAGGCCGACTACTGCGCGCGGCTCGCGAACCGCGACTCGGATGCGGCCCCCGCGCTCGCGCGCGTCGTCGGCAGCCACTGCGAGTCGGGCGACGTCGTCGTCGACGCCGACTGGCTGCCCGCCGACACCGCTCCCGGCGACCTGCTCGCCGTGCCGGGCACCGGCGCCTACTGCTTCTCGCTCTCGAACCACTACAACTACTTCGAACGACCCGCCGTCGTCGCCGTCCGCGACGGCGCCTCGCGCACGCTCGTGCGGCGGGTGACCATTCACGATCTGCTCGCGCTCGACACCGCGTGGGCGGGGGAGGAGCACTGATGAACGAGGCCCGCACCATCAAGGTGGCGCTGCTCGGCGCCGGCTCGGTCGGCAGCCAGGTCGCCCGGCTGCTGCTCGAGCACGCCGACGACTTCGAGCAGCGCGCCGGTGCCCGCATCGAGCTCATCGGCATCGCCGTGCGCGACCCCGAGGCGCCCCGCGACGTCGAGCTGCCCCGCGAGCTGCTCACCACCGACGTCGAGCGGCTCATCCTCTCGGCCGACTTCGTCGTCGAGCTCATGGGCGGCATCGAGCCCGCCCGCGGCCTCATCACCCGCGCCCTCGAATCCGGCGCCGACGTCGTCACCGCGAACAAGGCGCTGCTCGCCCACCACGGCCCCGAGCTGTTCGACCTCGCCGAGCGCGTCGGCGCGCAGCTCTACTACGAGGCCGCCGTCGGCGGCGCGATCCCGATCATCCGGCCGCTGCGCGAGAACCTCGCCGGCGACCGCATCGACCGCATCCTCGGCATCGTCAACGGCACCACCAACTACATCCTCGACCGGATGCACACCCTCGGCGACAGCCTCGAGGAGTCGCTGCGCATCGCCACCGAGCTCGGCTACGCCGAGGCCGACCCGACCGCCGACATCGAGGGCCACGACGCCCAGCAGAAGGCGGCGATCCTCGCCTCGATCGCGTTCCACACCCACGTGCCCGTCGAGCGCGTGCACTGCGAGGGCATCACCGGCGTCACCGCCGCGCAGATCGCCGAGGCCGAGCGCTCGGGCCACGTCGTGAAGCTCCTGGCGATCTGCGAGCGCATCGGCGAGGCCGTCTCGGCGCGCGTCTACCCGGCGCTCGTGCCCGCCGCGCACCCGCTCGCGAGCGTGCACGGCGGCAACAACGCGATCTTCGTCGAGGCCGCCGCGGCCGGCCCGCTGATGTTCTACGGCGCCGGCGCCGGCGGCGTGCAGACCGCCTCGGCGGTGCTCGGCGACCTCGTCTCCGGCGCCCGCCGGCACGTGCTCGGCGGTCCCGGCACCGGCGAGTCGATGGACGCCGACCTGCCGATCGTCGACTTCGCCGAGATCCGCACGAGCTACCAGATCTCGCTCGCCGTCGCCGACGAGCCCGGCGTGCTCGCGAGCATCGCGACCACCTTCGCCGACCACGGCGTCTCGGTCGCCACGTTCGAGCAGTCCCCGGCCGACGACGAGGGCCGCGCTACCCTGGTGATCGGCACGCACGAGGCCGCCGAGGGCGCGCTGCGCGGACTCGTCGAGGCGCTCACCGCCATCCCCGCCGTCGACCGCGTCGCCGGCGTGCTCCGCGTCGAGGGCGTCAACCGCTAGGCGCGACGAGCGCATCAGCCCGCACAACGAAGAAGGATCGAAATGGCCAAGCAGTGGCAGGGTGTCATCCGCGAGTACGCCGAGTACCTCGACGTGACCCCGCAGACGAGGATCATCAGCCTGGGCGAGGGCGGCACGCCGCTCATCCCGGCCCCGGCGCTCTCGAAGCGCACCGGCGCCGATGTGCACGTGAAGTTCGAGGGCATGAACCCGACCTCGTCGTTCAAGGACCGCGGCATGACCATGGCCGTCACCAAGGCCGTCGAGCACGGCGCCGAGGTCGTCATCTGCGCCTCGACCGGCAACACCTCGGCCTCGGCCGCCGCCTACGCCGCCTACGCCGGCATCAAGGCCGCGGTGCTCGTGCCCGAGGGCAAGATCGCCATGGGCAAGCTCTCGCAGGCGATCATCCACGGCGCCGAGCTGCTGCAGGTGCAGGGCAACTTCGACGACTGCCTCCGCATCGCCCGTGAGCTCGACGAGTCGTACCCCGTGCACCTCGTGAACTCGGTGAACAACGACCGCATCGAGGGCCAGAAGACCGCCGCGTTCGAGATCGTCGACGTGCTCGGCGACGCCCCCGACTTCCATTTCATCCCCGTCGGCAACGCCGGCAACTACACCGCCTACACCCGCGGCTTCCGCGAGTACCGCGCGGCCGGCAAGTCGACGAAGATGCCCCGGATGCTCGGCTTCCAGGCCTCGGGCTCGGCCCCGATCGTGCGCGGCGAGGTCGTCGAGCACCCCGAGACGATCGCCTCGGCGATCCGCATCGGCAACCCCGCCTCGTGGGGCCTCGCGCTCGAGGCGCGCGACGAGACGAACGGCTTCTTCGGCATGTTCGACGACGAGCGCATCCTCGAGGCGCAGCGCATCCTCGCCGGCGAGGTCGGCGTGTTCGTCGAGCCCGCCTCGGCGATCTCGGTCGCGGGCCTGCTCGACCAGGCCGAGCGCGGCAACATCCCCGCCGGCTCGGTCGTCACCCTCACCGTCACCGGCCACGGCCTCAAGGACCCGCAGTGGGCGCTGCGCACCGCCGACGGCGGCGAGGTGCGCCCGACCGTCGTCGGCACCGAGACCGCCGCCGTCGCCGAGGCCCTGGGCCTGGGGGCATGAGCCGCGTCACCGACGGCCGGCGCGTGCGGGTGCGCGTGCCGGCCACCAGCGCGAACCTCGGCCCGGGCTTCGACACCCTCGGCCTCGCGCTCGCCCGCTACGACGAGCTCGAGATCGAGGCGCTCGAGCCCGGCCGCATCGAGATCGAGATCGAGGGCGTCGGCGCCGGCCTCGTGCCCCGCGACGAGCGCCACCTCGTGGTGCGCGCGCTCCGGCACGCGCTCGAGCGGCTCGGCTTCGAGTCGCCCGGTCTGCGCCTGCGCGCGGTGAACCGCATCCCGCACGGCCGCGGCCTCGGCTCGTCGGGCGCCGCGATCGTCGCCGGCGTGCTCGGCGCGGCCGGCCTCGTCGCCGACCAGCGCCCCGTCACGAACGACGAGCTGCTCGACCTCGCCACCGAGCTCGAGGGCCACCCCGACAACGTCGCGCCCTGCCTCTTCGGCGGCCTCACCATCGCCTGGGTGAGCGCCGACGGCCACCCGCACTCGAAGCAGCTCTCGGTGCACCCCGGCGTGTCGGTCGTCGTGCTCGTGCCCGACGAGACGATGTCGACCGAGCTCGCCCGCTCGCTGCAGCCCGAGCAGGTGCCGCACCAGGACGCGATCTTCAACCTCTCGCGCTCGGCGCTGCTCGTCGCCGCGCTCATCCAGAGCCCCGAGCTGCTGCTCGAGGCGACCGAGGACCGGCTCCACCAGGACTACCGGGCCGAGGCGATGCCGAAGACGAAGGCGCTCATCGACGAGCTGCGCGCCGCGGGCCTGCCCGCCGTCGTCTCCGGCGCCGGACCGAGCGTGCTCGTGCTCTGCGAGAACCCCGCCGACCGCCTCCGCGCGGCCGAGATCGCCGCCGGCCGCGGCGACACGACGTGGGAGGCGCTCCTCACCGCCGTCGACGTGCAGGGTGCTACAGTGGAGACCGCTCCGGAGCAGACGGCTCCGTCGGCGTAGCGCAGTCTCGCGCAGCGCAGTCCGGAGCATTTCAACGCGAGGCAGACGCCGCAGTTCTCACCGGCCGTCATCTGCCCGGTATTGCGCTACCGCGTTCTCCGCGGACGTCTCCTCGCCAGATTCGTGAGGACCCATTCGCACATGACTGACACCGCAGACACCCAGCGGCCCCTGACCGCGATGCGCGTCGCCGAGCTCCAGCAGCTCGCCGCCGAGCTCGGCATCAAGGGCGCCGCGCGGCTGCGCAAGAGCGAGCTGATCGACCGCATCGAGGCCGCCCGCGCCGCCGCCGAGCCGGCCGAGCAGGCCGAGGCGCCCGCCGAGCAGCCCGCCGCCGAGCAGACCGAGACCGCCGCGCCCGCGCAGGCCGAGACCGCCGAACAGGCCGAGCCGAAGCAGACCGAGCCGAAGCA